>JAQCAO010000005.1 GCA_027731885.1 Actinomycetota bacterium
GCCAAAGATCTTGATGTTAGATGAGCCAGCAGGCGGACTTGGTCCACAAGATATCGAATGGATGAATAATTTAATTCTTAACTTGACTGCAACTATGTCGATCTTAATTGTCGAGCACCATATGGATGTTGTGATGAGCGTCTGCGATCGACTATATGTTTTAAACTTTGGCGAAGTCATCGCAAGCGGCGCTGCCGAAAAAGTCCGTCGCGATCCTGCAGTGATCGCTGCCTATCTCGGAACCGGGGTGGCTTGATGTTAAGAATTAAAAATTTAGTAGTTGATCACGGAGCAATTAGGGCACTTCACGGAGTCTCTATCTCAATTGAGAAGGGGCAACTGGCTGCAGTAATCGGTGCAAATGGGGCAGGAAAGACCACTTTGCTGCGCACCCTTTCTGGTTTGAATAAGGCAACAGATGGAAGTGCAGCTTGGGGCGAAATCAATATTTTGCATTCGAAACCAGAATCGCTGGTGCGCTACGGAATTTCGCATGTGAGCGAAGGCAAATCGGTAATTCCTGAGCTAACTGTTTCTGAGAATTTAGAATTAGGTGCGCTCTGGCGTCGCAACCGAAAAGAGTCAGAGAAGTCAAAGAAAGATGTAGTCGATCTCTTTCCGCGCTTAGGAGAACGCCTTTCACAACGCGCTGATTCACTATCCGGTGGAGAACGACAGATGTTGGCGATTGGCCGATCAATGATGGCTAAGCCGCAGCTACTGCTGCTGGATGAACCTTCTCTTGGATTGGCGCCTCTAGTCGTGGAACAAATTTTCCAATCTATTCGCGATCTAACAACGGCGCTGGGATTGACCGTTGTTTTAGTTGAGCAGAATGCAATGGGAGCTTTAAAGATTGCAGATATCGGTATCGTTTTAAATCTTGGTTCTATCGCCGCGACAGGTAGCGCAGCTGCGCTTAGAGATGATCCCGCAGTGCGCGCTGCATATTTGGGGTTCTAACTATGTTTGAATTTATAAATACGCTGCTGATTGGTATTACTTCAGGCTCTATTTACTCTTTAATGGCGATCGCAATAGTTCTGGTCTGGCGCAGTACTCGCGTAGTTAACTTTGCCGCCGGCGGAGTTGCCTTGGCATCAACTTTTGTCGGCGCGACGATTTTAGAAAGTACTGGCTCATTCTGGATTGCACTCCCGATCGGAATGTTGGCAGGTGCGGCGCTCTCATCATTTATTGAATACTTCTTTCTGCGTCCGCTACTCAAGCGCTCTGGCGAGAAAACCCAAGAAATTTTCTTACCGATTATTGCAACGCTCGGAATACTCGGTGTTATCAAAGCTGTTCTGCACTTTATTTACGGAGATAAAATTGGCGTAATCTCTCCACCTCTTTCTGACAAGGGATTTATTGTCTCGGGTGAAAGTATCGCCCTGTCTCCGCTGCGCCTTATGATTCTTGGGGTAGTACTGGCGCTTATGATTACGTTAACTCTGATCTTTCAGCGTACGAATTTAGGACTTTCTCTAAGAGCGGCATCGTTCGCACCTGAAATTTCACGGCTATCTGGAATTCGAGTAGACGCGATTCGCACCCTTGGATGGGCAATTTCAGGTGCAGCAGGTGCGACTGCCGGAATATTGCAGACTACTAACGGAGCAGGTTCTGTAACTCCTGAAGCATTCGAATTTAGCTTGCTGCTGGTTTTTGGTTTTGTTGCTGCAGTCATCGGTGGAATCGAAAGTTTGGTCGGAGCAGTCATCGGTGGAGTGACTCTTGGAATTATTTTGGCAATTATCTTGATGTATGTTGGGGGATCCTTGGTCTTCTTTGCCGCCTTCATAATTTTAATTTTGGTTTTACTACTGCGACCAAATGGCATCATTGGAGTTAAAGGTGGTCGCCGTGCATAACCGCCACATCACAAATAAACATCGCTTTATTGGCTTCTTCTTAATTGGGCTAGTTGTATATATCTTGAGCAATATCGTTGACGAATGGCGCGCTTACCAGGGTGCAACAGTCGCAGTATTCGTCGTTGCGATCGCCTCAGTTATTTTATTGACTGGGTATTCGGGACAAATTTCCCTCGGACACGGCGCACTTCTTGCCGTCGGCGCCTACACTGCAGCGCTAACGCAAATTTATTTCAGCGCACCCATTTGGATCTGTTTTGCCGCTGCGGTAATAATGACTGCACTCGTTGGCGCAATTCTAGGAACGGCAGCTGCTCGACTGTCAGGGCCGTATCTAGCAGGAACAACTCTGGCCTTTGCTGTCGGACTACCTTCGATTGCTAATCAATTTTCGATTTTAGGTGGCGAGCAGGGAATTTCTTTTGATGCGGGATGGCCCCCGCTATCACTTGGTGAAAGTTTTACCCAATATAAATGGTTCTTATGGATCGCAACTTTAACGGCGCTAATTTCCATGTGGTGGGTACAAAATATTTTGCGCTCTCGCTATGGTCGCAGTTGGCGAGCGCTCAAAAGCAATGAGGTCGCCGCCGAGATCTGCGGTATCACCATAGGTCGATCCAAGGTCCTGGCCTTTACCGTCAGCGCCGGAATAGCCGGCCTCTCAGGGGCGTTACTGGCTATGACCATGAATAACGTCTCTCCCAGCTCATTTCCGCTCGCCCTCTCCTTTTTTATCGCCACTGGGGCAGTCCTCTCTGGCGTAAGTACCCTCGGAGGGGTCATGATTGGCTCTGTAGCACTGGTTGCCATCCCCCTGATCGCAACCTCGGCCTCAGATCGGTGGAGCGGTTCGCAGAGCCTAGCAACGGTCTTGCCTGACTTTATCGTCAGTGCGCTCTTGATCTTGACGGTCTTCTTAGCCCCGAAAGGTCCGATCGAGAAGCTTCGGTCGCGTCATAGTAAGTAAAGGTAAAGCGCTCGTATGATAACTAGTACTAAGCAGTACAGATCTACCCCGTTATACCCCTCGATGGAAGGAAAAATATGATCAGAACTACTCGTCGGAAGTTTCTCGTAGCTTCCGCGGTGATGGCTGCCACAGCGCTCTCACTATCTGTGATGCCGGCGCAAGCAATTTCGCCGCGTTCAGAAAAAATTGGCGTCACCTCAAGCTCAATCAAACTAGGCATGACGTTGCCAATGTCAGGCTCAGCAAGTTTCGGCTACAACCAACTACCGGGCGCGATGAAGGCATATTTTAATTATGTCAACGCAAATGGTGGAGTTCATGGCCGCAAGATCAACCTGATTGTAAAAAATGACGGTTATCTACCTAAGCAGTCAATTCAGATGACTCAGGATTTACTGAAAGCCAGGACATTTGCAGTAGTCGGAGCACTTGGAACAGCAAATAATAAAGCTGTTGCATCAGCCGTAAACCTTGGTCGCCGTGGAGTGCCAAGCCTCTTTATCAACACTGGCTTCAGCGGTTTCACTAACCGTAAGACTTTCCCAACATCAAACATGATTTTGCCTTCATACATAATGGAAGCAAAGATGATTGGTAAGTACGTAAATGAGACTTACCCAGATAAGAAAGTTTGCATCTTGTATCAAGATGATGACTTTGGTGATGATGCTCTTGTCGGCTTCGGTAAGGCATATGGCAACCTTGAATTCACAGAGAAAATTGCCTATCCATCACTTTCACAAGGCGTAACTGGCGTTCCAGATTCATGGGTTGCTAAATTCAAAAAAGCATCTTGTGAAGTTCAGATCGTCTTTGGCGTGGCAACAGCAACCTTGTATACAGTTTTGGCTGCAGCAAAGATTGCCTATGCACCTAAATGGATCCTCGGATCAGTTGGTGCTGATATAGCTTCAATCAATCCTGCGGCCGCTCCTTACATAATCGGAGCAACATCGATGTCATTCTTGCCATCTGTTGTAGATCCTAAGGATGAGTATGTGGCTCAATTTAAAGAAATTCACGCCGCTTACAATTCAAAGGCTAAGTTCAACAGCTGGGCGCTTATCGGTATGAACACCGCATTCTTGACTGTTCAGGCCCTTCAAGCAGCAGGTAAGAAGTTGACTCGCAAGGGTCTTCTTGCAGCCATTGATAACAATGGCGCAAAATTTGCTAGCGCTGGCCTAGTTCCGCTGAACTATTCTAAGACAAGCAACGCTGGTTACAACGGTTACTGGTTCGGAACATTTAATCGCTCCGGTGATCTCGTACCTAACGACACATTCACATATAAGCCATACACAACAGATTCAGGTACTGGCCCAGTTGTGAAGTCAACTTATGTTCGTCCAAAGATGCCTGCGAAGGGATTGCCAAACTAATGAGAACTACATCGTTTAAATCACGCGCATTCGCGCTAGTTTCAACAGCAGCGTTGCTCGCAACGCTAGTAGTTGCATCACCAGCTAACGCTGCGGCAACTGGCCCAACTTGTGATGGCGCAACGCCAGTACAGACATGTACTGGTACAACATCTGATGGTGCTCTTTACAAGATGGTTGTTCCTGCTGATTTCAATGGCACAGTAACTATCTGGTCACATGGATTCGGTGGAAATACCACTATTCCTGGATACTTCGCAGTTGATTCTTCTGCACAATTAGCCCCAAATGGCCCTGGCCAAAATGGTGGAAGCCCTGAGTTAATTAAGTACCTAACCGATCAGGGCGTTGCCCTTATGGGTTCTGGTTTTAGTACTCAAGGATGGAATCTTGACGAAGCGGTAAAGACCAACGCCGAACTTGTAGGCATCTTCAAGACGAAGTTCACAACAACTAAGAAGGTTGTGGCTTGGGGTTACTCAATGGGTGGGGGAATTACTCAGGCATTTGCCGAGAAGAGCCCAGAGTTACTTGCATCTGCTGCGGTTATGAATCCAGTTGATGCTTGGAGTTCGCAGAGCAAGTACTTCCTTGACATCCTTTGGTTGATGAAGACTTGGTTCGATCCATCAATCAAGTTAACTGGTTACGCTCCAGGATTTGCCGGAGATATGCAGATGTTGCAAGATCTCGGCAAATACAGCGCAATCTTGACCTCACTGAAGGCTAGCGTTGCATCAGGTGCTTGGCCTACAACATCTAGCGCATCAGCTAAAGCGCTCCAGGCAGCTGGAATTCCATCTCGCAGCGCGCTCTTGATGATCGGTCTCTTGGCCGGAGTCAGCACCCAAAGCACATCATTTGATGGCATCGCAGGACCTGCAAATGCTCAGGTAACCGCCTGGCCGCTAGCAATTGCACCAGCACTTGCAACGCTCGAAAATATTGCGGGAGTTCTGGGTTACTCACTACTCGGCGCTCGCGATATGGAAGCGAAGATGGGCGGAATCTGGACGGATAATCAGAAGACTGATTACTCAAAACAGCTAAGCGATGAAGATCGCACCGTTCATAACGCAGGCCTTAGCGGTAACACTGCTATCGCTGGAATGTTGTCAACGCTAAATCCACTAAACCCTGATGCGCCACGCATCAAGGGTGATGCTGCCGCAATGGCGAAAGCTGCAACTATGTATCAAAACACTGGCAAGATTAAAGTCCCAACAGTGATGATGATCGGGCAACACGATCCAGTAGAACCTGCTGGAATCGTTCAGCGAATCTCTGATTTATATGAAGAAGAGTACGCTGCTACAAAGGAAGCCGCTATTAAAGCAGCTCAAAAGAGCGGTATATATAAGACCCCAGTGCGTAAACTGCAAGTTCTTTGGAGCGTTACTCCAAAGACTTGGTCTAAGTTTGACGCCGCCGGACTACCTATTGCATTGACAAATACACCAGGTACCGGTCACACCAACTTCACAATGGCTCAATACAAGCTCGTAATCGATACTGCACTTGCTGCAGCCGAAAACGGTGACTTGCCTTGGAACGCTGCGCAGTTATCAAAGGTGCGTAAGGCCAAAGGCCTTGCGATCGACCGCGATACCTTGTACCCATGGATGAAGCACTACAACCAGTAATTTATAGGTTGTAGAAAAGATCCTACGAAACAGGGGTCGCGCGCCAGCGCGGCCCCTGTTTCTTTTCTCTCAAAAGTGAATCAGAAGTTAACTAGTACCCTTAAGCCTTATGAAGATCGCATCAGCGCAAGAGATGTTCGATCTTGGCAAAAGCATTGGCGCTCAACTTCGCGCTGGTGATCTCGTTCTGCTCAATGGCCCGCTCGGTGCCGGCAAGACTGTGCTGGTTCAGGGAATCGGGGCAGCGTTGGGCTTTACCGAAGTAACCTCACCAACATTTGTGATCTCTCGTATTCACAAAGGCCCGCTTCCGCTAATTCACGTTGACACATATCGTTTATTAGAAAGTGGCAAAGCCGCGCTGTACTTAGATGATTTAGATCTCGACACTGCAGGCGAAAGCGCGGTCACCGTTATTGAATGGGGCGGAGCAGAATCTGCTCGCTTATCTGAAGAGCGTCTGGAAATCGATATCGATCGTAGTGATGAGGAGCGCGCAATAACTTGGCGCGCCATCGGTGCGCGCTGGGCAGAGTTGCAGCTATGACGATTTCGCTAGCGATAGATACCGCCACTTCTCGCACAATCGTGGGGATAGTCCAAGATGGCAAAGTTATTTTTGAAGAGTTTCACGAAGGCGCAACCGAGCATGGTTTTGCAATTACCGAGCTAGTAAGTAAAGCGTTAAAGGTTTTCCCGCAACCAGATCAAGTTGTCGTAGGCATGGGCCCTGGTCCATTTACGGGTCTTCGCGTTGGGATCACATTTGCACAGACATTTGGGCTGGCTCGCGAAATTCCCGTTGTGGGTGTGTGCTCGCTAGATGCGATTGAAGTTGACCAAAGTAAGTACACCGTGGCGATAGATGCGCGGCGTAAAGAGATTTACTGGGCAAGTTATAAAGATGGCCTTCGTGTTTCAGGGCCGGCGGTAAGTAAACCTGCTGAAGTTGAAAACTTTATTATTGATCAGTTCCCCAACTTACAAAAGTTGGTTGCGTTAAGTACTTTGCAGAACATCACTGAACCTATCTATCTGCGCCGCCCTGATGCGGTGCCGACGGCGGAGCGCTCATGATTTCCTACCGCGCCGCAATTCAACTTGATCTTCCAGTCTTGGTATCAATGGAGCGAGTGCTCTTTGCTGATTCGCCATGGTCGATGGGGCAATTTAAGGAAGAGTTTAAGGGCGTTCCAAATTCACGTTACTTCATTGTCGCTACCAATAGCGAAGATCAAATAATTGGCTATGCCGGGGTCTTAGTCGTCGCACCAGGCGTCGAAGCCGATGTTTTAACGGTAGGCGTTCTGCCGGAATATGCACGCCAAGGCGTGGCTACTTACTTTATGGGCGAAGTTGAAAAGTGGGCGGTTGCTAAAGAAGCGCCGGCGATGATGCTGGAAGTTGGCACGGAAAATACCGCTGCGATCGCGTTATATAAAAAGTTGGGATATCAAAATATTTCAACCCGCAAAGGTTATTACGGTCCTGGTTTAGATGCCTTCGTGATGCGTAAGGAGCTCACTTCATGAGCGAGCCAATTGTTTTAGGAATTGAGACATCTTGCGATGAAACTGCGATCGGAATCGTTCGTGGGCGAACACTACTTGCAAATGTAATTGCATCAAGTGTTGAAGAACACGCGCGATTTGGGGGAGTGGTTCCAGAAATCGCCAGCCGCGCACACTTAGAAGCTATATTGCCGAGTATCGAAAAAGCAGTGAGTGATGCTGGGATTTCGCTAAAAGATGTTGATGCAGTCGCCGTTACAGCTGGCCCCGGTTTGGTCGGTGCGCTCTTGGTCGGTGTTGCATCAGCTAGCGGATTAGCCCTTGGACTTGGTAAACCTTTATATGGTGTAAACCATTTAGCGGCACATATCAGCGTTGATTACTTAACGCATGATCTGCCGAGTGACCCGACCATCGCATTGTTAGTCAGTGGCGGACATTCCTCGCTCTTGCAAGTAGATGACATCACATCATCGATAACCAAACTCGGCGCAACTATGGATGATGCGGCCGGGGAAGCTTTTGATAAAATTGCGCGCGTTATGGGTCTTGGTTTTCCTGGCGGACCAGCAATTGATAAATCAGCACTATCTGGTTCACCGACTGCAATTGATTTTCCGCGTGGCTTAACAACAAGTAACGATTGGGCAACTCGTCCTTACGATTTTTCATTCTCTGGGTTAAAGACGGCGGTTGCTAGATATCTAGAAAGTACTCCGGGCTATAAAAAGAGCGATGTGGCCGCTTCATTCCAAGAATCAATTGTTGACGTTTTGCTGCAGAAATCACTTGCGGCATGTAAAGCCACGGGTATTGGCTCTTTGGTGATCGCTGGCGGGGTGGCCGCGAATTCGAGACTTCGTTTTCTAGCCGAAGAGCGCTGCGAAAAGGCCGGGGTAAGGCTGCGGATCCCAAGCCCAGCGCTCTGCACCGATAACGGGGCGATGGTCGCCGCTCTGGGCTCACTAATGATCGCGGCCGGGCGGAAACCCAGCCCACAGGCCTTTGACGCCGATTCTGGGCTGCCCGTGGAGCGCGTAGCCCTCTAACTCCTCAATTTGCCAGCCCTATTGCAGATCAAGGCTTTGATTTGCTGGTGGGAATATCGCCCTCTACGCTAGGCGTTAGCACTCAAGGGTCGAGTCTGCTAATCACTGCAGATCTCCCAATGAGGACGTTCTACTAGAAACAACTCTAAATAACTCTAAGTAAAAGGAGCACCACCATGGCAGTAGCCATCAAGCCACTCGAAGATCGCATCGTTGTAAAGGCATCAGAGGCCGAGACAACCACAGCATCAGGACTCGTAATTCCTGACACTGCAAAAGAGAAGCCACAGGAAGGCAAAGTTGTTGCCGTAGGCCCTGGTCGTTTCGATGACGGCGTTCGCGTTCCTATGGATGTCAAGGTCGGCGACGTTGTTCTCTACAGCAAGTACGGCGGAACTGAAGTTAAGTACAACAATGAGGAGTACCTCGTACTTTCAGCCCGTGACATTCTCGCTGTGATCGAGAAGTAGTAATGGGAAAAATTCTTGAATTCGACGAGCAAGCTCGTCGCGCAATGGAGCGTGGAGTAAATATCCTCGCTGACACAGTAAAGGTAACCCTCGGCCCCAAGGGTCGTAACGTGGTTATCTCAAAGTCTTTTGGCGCACCAACTATCACAAACGATGGTGTGACAATCGCGAAAGAGATCGAACTTTCAGATCCAGCCGAAAATATGGGCGCACAGCTCGTAAAGGAAGTTGCGACAAAGACCAACGATGTTGCCGGTGACGGAACAACAACCGCAACTGTTCTTGCTCAGGCAATGGTGAAAGAAGGTTTACGTAACCTCGCCGCTGGCGCACAGCCAATGGATCTAAAGCTGGGTATTGAAGCAGCGGTTAAAGCGATTTCTGCACGTCTTGCCGAGAACGCAACTGTCGTAAAGGACAAAGCACAGATCGCAGATGTTGCAACTATCTCTGCCCAAGATCGCGCAATTGGCGAGCTCATCGCTGAGGCGATGGATAAGGTCGGCAAAGATGGCGTAATCACTGTTGAAGAAGCCTCAACCACAGCGCTCGAACTTGAGTTCACTGAAGGTATGCAATTCGATAAGGGTTACATCTCTCCATATTTCGTAACCGATCAAGATCGTATGGAAGCAATCCTTGAGGATGCTTTCGTACTAATCTCAGGCAACAAGATCTCTGCGCTCGCAGAGTTGTTGCCAGTACTTGAGAAGGTTGCCCAAGCAAATAAGCCACTTCTGATCATCGCTGAAGATGTTGAGGGCGAAGCGCTTTCAACTCTCGTCGTTAACCGTATGCGTGGAGTATTTACTTCAGCAGCAGTTAAGGCCCCAGGCTTTGGCGATCGCCGTAAGGCGATGTTGCAAGATATCGCCATCTTGACGGGTGGAACTGTGATCTCCGCTGAAGTTGGTATGAAGCTGGATCAGGTAAATATCTCAGACCTCGGCAAAGCTCGTCGCATCGTTATCTCTAAGGATGCAACCACGATCGTTGATGGCGCAGGAGATAAGGCAACTGTTGCTGCTCGCGTCTCTGAAATCCGTAACGAGATCGCAAACACCGATTCCGACTGGGATCGTGAAAAGTTGCAGGAGCGCGTTGCCAAACTAGCTGGCGGCGTTTGCGTAATCAAAGTTGGAGCGCATACAGAAGTAGAACTTAAAGAGAAAAAGCACCGCCTAGAAGATGCAATTTCAGCGACTCGTGCAGCCGTTGAAGAAGGCATCGTTATCGGTGGAGGCGCTGCACTTGTGCACGCAGCCGATGCTCTCGAAGGCGACCTTGGTTTCACTGGCGATAAGGCAGTTGGAGTTCGCTTAGTTCGCAAAGCTTGCGATGAACCACTTCGCTGGATTGCAGAAAACGCGGGACTAGAAGGCTACGTAGTAGTCGCAAAGGTTCGCGCTCTGAAATCAAATGAAGGTTTCAACGCCGCAACTGATGTGTATGGCGATCTTGCAAAAGATGGCGTAATCGATCCAGTAAAGGTGACTCGTTCCGCACTGGCTAACGCTGCATCAATCGCCGCGATGTTTATTACAACTGAAGCAGTTGTGTACGAGCGTCCAGCAGAAGAAGTTGCAGATGCAGCCGGCGGACATGGCCACAGCCACGGTCCTGGAGGACACAGCCACTGACGCTATTTAGTTTCTAAATAAGAAATCCCCCACAACTCTTTGAGTGCGGGGGATTTCTCTTTAAGAAGTTTTTATGAAGCTTCGTAAATCGTTGGCTCTTCTTTACCAAGCAATACTGCGCGATCATCTTCAGATAAACCGCCCCAGATTCCGTAAGGCTCTTGCACTGCTAACGCGTGTGCGCGGCATGCCTGGATGACTGGGCAAGATGCGCAGACCGCTTTAGCTGCGTTTTCGCGATTGCGTCGTCGTGGTCCACGTTCGCCATCTGGATGAAAGAACATCTCGGCCGGAAGATCGCGACAGGCGCCTTGGTACTGCCATTCCCAATGATCTGCGATTGGAAGCGGTAGACGTGATAGTTCAGCCATGTTGGACTCCTTACCTTGTTGAGTAAACCAACCCTACAATCGCGCCATAGGTTGTTCAAGTACCTTTCGCTTCAAAAGTTGTTCGTTTCATCACTTATTTTTCCCTTTTGAGCCTATTTCAAGTGGTGAGCCAGGCCACTTCACGCCACGATAACGCCGTGGAAGAGATGCTGACCGTTGCTGCCGTGGCCCGGCGGATAGGAGTCGCTCCAGCCACCCTTCGAACGTGGGCCCGCCGCTATGGCCTTGGCCCCTCAAGCCACGAGGTCGGTGAGCACCGCCGTTATTGTCCTGGCGATCTAGCCAAGCTAACTCTGATGCGCCGCTTAATCAGCGCAGGAGTTGCACCTGCAGAAGCTGCAGAGCAAGCGTTGGCACATACGGGTGAAGTCAAGATTGAAAAAATCATTAAGAATTTTCAAGTCCGGCAAGATGTCGTCGACGCAATCGTTAACGCAGCAAATATCTTAGATAGAAATTTTGTAGAAAGCCTCATACGTAAAGATATTGATAAGTATGGAGTCATTGATAGTTGGCAAGAAGTTATAGTCCCGGTTTTAGTAATAGTTGGAGAAGCTTGGGCGCTAACTGGCACTGGTATTGAAGTAGAGCACTTGCTCTCCGAGACAATTACATCGGTATTGCGCGATCACACCAAAACAATGAAAACTCCGATTAATTCACGTCCAGTATTGCTCGCCTCCGTTGGTGAAGAGCTCCACACCTTGGCTCTCCACGCATTGCATGCAGCGCTCTCCGAATTAAAGGTGGAATGCCACTTCTTAGGTGCGCGCACTCCGCTTTCTGCGCTCTCAACTGTCGTTTCGCGAAGCGCACCACCTGCTATTTTTCTCTGGGCCCAGTTGCCGAAAAATGGCGATCCAATTTACTTCCGCGATACGCCAGAGATACGCCCAGCACCGCGCTATATCTTGGGTGGGCCAGGCTGGGACCGTGAAGAATGTGCAGATGTGGCCTTCGCTGATGATTTAGCGCTGGCTTGTGAGCAGATTAAGCAGGCTTTAGGAGCCTAAATCTCAAGTTAGACTAGGGCGCTCAACCACAGTACGGAGGGCTCATGAGCGGCGATAACGACAAAGTCGCAATGCTCGGGCTGACCTACGACGATGTTCTCTTATTGCCAGATGCTTCTGAGGTTGTCCCAAGTGAAGTAAGTACATCAACTTGGTTGACGCGCAATATTTCTTTAGCAGTCCCAGTCGTTTCATCTGCAATGGATACCGTAACCGAATCCACAATGGCGATTGCCATGGCTAAAGCCGGTGGCATCGGAATCATCCACCGCAATCTGCCCATCGATGAGCAGGTAACACACGTTAAATTAGTTAAGAACGTTGGCCTTGCTGGCGCAGCCGTTGGCGTTGGCGATGATGGATTTGCACGGGCCAAAGCGTTGATTGAAGCTGGCGTAGATGTCGTCGTTGTTGATACTGCACACGGCCATCACCGTGCAGTGCTGGATGCGATTGAAAGAATCAAAAAATTCTCCCCAACCACAGATGTTATCGGCGGTAATGTCGCAACTCGCGCCGGTGCACAAGCGCTGATCAACGCCGGTGCCGATGCGGTAAAAGTTGGTGTTGGTCCTGGCTCTATTTGTACAACCCGTGTTGTTGCCGGCGTTGGAGTCCCACAGATAACTGCAATTATGGAAGCAAGCAAAGCGTGCAACAAAGCAGGCATTCCCTTGATCGCAGATGGTGGACTTCAATATTCCGGCGATATTGTTAAAGCAATTGTTGCTGGTGCAAATTCGGTAATGCTTGGCTCGCTTCTTGCAGGATGTGAAGAATCTCCCGGACAGCTAGTTGAAATCGATGGTCGCAAGTACAAGGCATACCGCGGAATGGGTTCACTCGGTGCGATGCAATCTCGCGGCGAACAGAAGTCATATTCCAAAGATCGATATATGCAAGACGATGTTTTATCTGAAGACAAACTTGTGCCAGAAGGTATTGAAGGCAAGGTTGCATATCGCGGTCCGGTCGCTGATGTTGTTCACCAGTTAGTTGGTGGATTGCGCAGCGGAATGGGTTATGCCGGAGCACCTGATGTCGAAACCCTGCGCCGTGAAGGACGTTTAATTCAAATTACCGCCGCTGGGCTGCAAGAAAGCCATCCACACGATGTGCTTCACGTAGCCGATGCCCCTAATTACAGTAAGAAGAGCTAAGGAAGGCCACCATGGATATCGAAATCGCACCAGGAAAACGCGCCCGCCAAGCCTTCTCATTTGATGACATCGCAATCGTGCCCAGCCGGCGCACTCGCAACCCCGAAGATGTATCAACTGCTTGGCAGATAGATGCCTATAAATTTGAGATTCCAATGCTGGCAGCGCCTATGGATTCAGTTGTTTCGCCAGATACTGCAATTGCAATCGGCAAACTCGGCGGTTTAGGTGTTTTAAATCTAGAAGGGCTTTGGACTCGTTACGACGACCCACGTATTCCACTTGGTGAAATCGCATCGATGCCCGATAAACACGCCACCCGTCGTATGCAGGAAATCTATAGCGCACCGATTCGCCCAGAGTTAATTAAAGAACGAATCAAAACAATTCGCGATGCTGGCGTGACTGTTGCGGCATCTCTATCACCACAACGTACTGCCGAACTGCATAAAGCGGTGATCGATGCCGGCGTTGATATCTTCGTCATTCGCGGAACCACTGTTTCAGCAGAACACGTTGGCAATGATGAATCAGCGCTTAACCTAAAGAAATTTATCTACGAACTAGATGTCCCAGTGATCGTTGGTGGAGTTGCCACCGCAACTGGAGCGCTTCACTTGATGCGCGCTGGTGCAGCTGGCGTTCTTGTCGGTTTCGGCGGTGGGGCCGCACACACAACTCGTAAAGTTTTGGGAATTGAAGTTCCGATGGCATCTGCAGTTGCTGAAGTCGCTGCCGCGCGCCGCGAGTACTTAGATGAATCAGGTGGACGTTATGTACACGTGATTGCAGATGGTTCTGTTGGTCGATCTGGTGATATCGCAAAGGCGATTGCGTGTGGAGCTGATGCAGTAATGATGGGTTCTCCTCTGGCAAAGGCATTTGAAGCGCCTGGGTTAGGTTGGCATTGGGGATCAGAAGCGCATCACCAAGAGTTGCCACGAGGTGAACGTGTCAATGTTGGCACTGTCGGTTCCATTGAAGAAATATTGCTCGGACCATCACATACATCAGATGGTTCGATGAACTTATTCGGCGCTCTTCGTCGTGCGATGGCTACATCTGGTTACTCAGATGTGAAGGCTTTCCAGCGCGTAGAAGTAATTATTCACGGGGCTTAATCTATTGAATTCTAAGAGCGGGGTCTTGGTCATCGATTTTGGTGCGCAGTATGCCCAATTAATCGCGCGACGAGTGCGTGAAGCTAATGTTTACTCTGAAATTGTCCCATCACATATTACTGCTGCCGAAGTAGCTGCAAAAAATCCAGCTGCCATTGTTTTATCTGGTGGACCATCTAGCGTTTATGCAGATCACGCCCCGAAATTTGATGCTGAAATTTTAAAACTTGGAATTCCAGTATTCGGAATTTGCTATGGTTTTCAGGCGATGGCGGCCGCGCTCGGTGGGGTAGTAAGCCAGACGGGAAAATCAGAGTTTGGGCGCACCGAAATTAAGGCCGAAGCTTCATCAAAGATATTTAAATCTCTGCCTGCATCGCAGCGCGTCTGGATGTCGCACGGTGATGCGGTTACTCAAGCGCCAGCAGGATTTACAGTCTGTGCAGTAACTGCGGATACTCCGATCGCTGCCTTTGAGGATGCCACGGGAAAGATTGCGGGAGTGCAATTTCATCCAGAAGTTTTGCACTCTGAGCACGGACAAGCCATTTTAAAGAATTGGTTAATCAATATTGCAGGGTGCCAACCAGATTGGACAACGGGCAATATCGCAGAAAACGAGATCGCCAAAGCTAAAGCTTTAATCGGCAGCAAACGGGTTATCTGCGGATTATCAGGTGGCGTTGATTCTGCGGTGGCCGCGGCAATTATTCAGCGCGCAGTCGGTGCACAACTTACCTGTGTATTTGTCGATCACGGTTTATTGCGCAGCGGCGAATCAGAACAAGTACAACGTGATTTTGTCGCTGCGACAGGCATTGATTTAGTCGTCGTCGATGCGGTTGAGCAATTTCTCAGCGCTCTTTCAGGCGTCACTGACCCTGAAACGAAGCGAAAGATTATCGGCCGCGAATTTATCCGCTCTTTTGAAAAAGCCGCTCGCGATATCGCAGCCGGTGGCGATGTCGAATTCTTAGTACAAGGAACTCTCTATCCCGATGTTGTGGAATCGGGCGGCGGCACGGGCACAGCAAACATTAAGTCACATCACAATGTTGGCGGCCTTCCTGATGATTTAAAGTTCACGTTAGTAGAACCACTGCGCACGCTCTTTAAAGATGAAGTCCGCCAAGTTGGTTTAGAGCTAGGACTTCCTGAAGAAATCGTCTGGCGCCAGCCTTTCCCTGGTCCCGGACTTGGAATTCGCATTATTGGCGAAGTTACCAAAGAGCGCTTAGAATTATTGCGTCACGCAGATTTAATCGCGCGCGAAGAGTTAAAGTTGGCTGGGCTCGATCGCCAGATCTGGCAATGCCCAGTTGTGTTATTGGCTGATGTTCGTAGCGTTGGGGTACAAGGCGATGGTCGTACTTACGGCCACCCAATAGTTTTGCGTCCGGTATCTAGTGAAGATGCCATGACTGCCGATTGGTCACGGATTCCTTATGAGACGTTAGAGAAAATTTCAACTAGAATTACCAATGAAGTTCGTGAAGTAAATCGTGTGGTGCTTGATGTCACGAGCAAGCCACCAGGAACGATCGAGTGGGAATGAAATGAACACTCGCAAAGAGATCGAGTGGGAATGAAATGAACACTCGCAAAGAGATTGAGTGGGAATGAAATGAACGCTCGCAAAGATATCGAGTGGGAGTAGGAACTCGACTATGAAAAGAATTGCTGCGTTCTGTGCACTGGCAATCGCTGCGACTGCATTAACCTCAATTTCGGCAAACGCTGCTGAGCGCCCAACATCTCTCGAAGAGTGCGCTAAGCCAACGGCTAAAGCTCACGCACCTGCGACGGTAAAGCAACCAAAGCGCGCTAATCGAAAACTCGCGACCACAATGACGATCACAACAAATTGTGGCGTGATAACAATTACGATGAACCCGGCAGCGCCACAGACAGTTACTAATATGGCCGCGCTGGCGCGGGCCAGATACTTTGATAAGTCATATTGTCATCGCTTAACTACTGAAGGAATTTTCGTTCTCCAATGTGGCGATCCATCTGCACAGGGTCGTGGTTCACCTGGCTCTTGGACTGGCTATAAGGATGAAAACTTGCCGAAAGGATTAGGAATTACTTATCCTGCGGGAACAGTTGCGATGGCTAACTCAGGGCCAAATACCAATGGCAGCCAATTCTTCTTAGTCTATAAAGATACCGCTCTGCCGGCTAAATATACGATCTGGGGCAAGATCACAAGTGGCCTGCCTTTACTTTTGAAGATCGAAGAAATAGGGGCCTATAAAATTGATAAGACTTCAGGTAAGGCTTATTACGCAGGAGATGGTTATCCGGTTCAACCAGTAGAGATTAAAACAGTTCGAGTCCGTTAATTTGTATTAACGATCTTAAAAGCCTCTGCGATTCGACCATCTGGTAATCCACCAATTCCAGCGTTACGTTGGCCCCACTCGCGGACCATATTCTCTAGCTCTTGATTGTGAGCAGTTTGTGACGCGTGCGCGCGCAACGCTTTCATCTTTAAGTCGAAGGTATCAGTTATATCCACCCAATGATCTGGTTGGGCAAAGCCCATCATCCAAACTTCTTTAACGCGATGTGGTTGCAGGCCTTCTTTATCTAGCAAATCGGTGAAGGCAAATGGATTACGTGCATCTGGATAAACCGCCTGAATAGCCGCCTCTCCCGCTGCTAAGTGATCTGGGTGGCTGGCGCCAATTCGATCCCAATTACGTTCAGGTGATTGGCAGACCATGCGATCTGGTTTGCTGATACGAATACGCCGAACAATATCTTTACGAAGAGCGATAGTTGGTTCGAGGTGGCCATCTACATAATTTAGGAAAGTAATATCAGTAACGCCGATTGCTGCGCCAGCTTCACGCTGTTCGCGCTGGCGGATCGCGGGCATCTCTTCTTTAGTAAAGCCAGATTCTTCGCCGCCCTGGTCGCCATTTGTGCAGAAGACATATGCAACCTCAATACCAGCCTTTACCCATTGTGCAATCGTTCCGGATGCGCCAAAGTCTGAGTCATCGGGATGGGCATTGATGACAAGTACACGTTTGATTTCAGAATTCGGTAGCGGCTCCATGACAGTTAAGCCTAATAGACTCCCCGCCATGGTCGATACAGATGCGCTGCTTGCTGGGCTCAATCCGCAGCAGCAGAAAGCTGTAATCCACCAAGGTGCACCTCTTTTAGTCGTTGCTGGAGCAGGGTCTGGCAAGACTCGAGTTTTAACGCGGCGCATTTCCTATCTAATGGCAGCGCGTGAAGTGCGTCCCTACGAAATATTGGCGATCACATTTACAAATAAGGCCGCGGGCGAAATGAAAGAGCGAGTTACTGAACTCGTAGGGCCGATTGCAAAATCTATGTGGGTTTCTACCTTTCACTCCGCGTGTGTGAGAATGCTGCGCCAGGAGATAGAGCGCCTGGGGTACAACAGCGCCTTCAGTATTTACGATTCTGCAGATTCGCAGAAGTTGATTTCGCGGGTAATGGAGACGCTCAATCTTGATGCTAAAAGATATCCACCGCGGCAATTTCAAGCGCTAATCTCTAATGCAAAAAACGAGCTGCAGAGCCCGTACCAATATCTTTCGGCAGCACAGAATCAATTTGAAACTATCGTGGCTGACGTTTACACCCTTTACGAGAAGCGGTTGCAACAAGCCAACGCCTTGGATTTTGATGATCTCATAATGAAGACTGTGCAGGTTCTGCAACAATTTCCTGAGGCTAAGGCGCGCTTTAGATCACGCTTTCGCCACATCTTGGTAGATGAATATCAGGATACAAACCATGCGCAATATATGTTGGTGAATGAGTTAACCGGGACTGAAGGCGATGGTTTCCCGTTGGCCGAACTCTGTGTTGTTGGCGATGCCGACCAATCGATCTACGGATTTCGCGGCGCAACAATCCGCAATATTCTCCAATTTGAAGTTGATCACCCCAACGCCGCCACAGTCTTACTCGAGCAGAATTACCGATCCACTCAAAATATTCTCAACGCCGCCAATGCGGTGATTACTCAAAACGAATCTCGCAAAGAGAAGAACTTATGGTCAGATGCTGGTTCCGGTTCTCCACTAATCGGTTATGTCGCTGAATCTGAATACGATGAAGCAGAATTTGTTAGAAGCGAGATTCGCTCATTGCAAGATATGGGCCAATCGAATCCGGGGGATACTGCAGTTTTTTACCGTACAAATGCCCAATCCCGTATCTTTGAAGAGATCTTTATGCGGGCGGCGATTCCATATAAAGTCGTTGGCGGTTTGCGTTTTTACGAGCGTAAGGAAGTTAAAGATCTGCTGGCTTATTTGCGAGTGCTAGCAAATCCCAATGATGAAGTCTCTCTTCGCCGAATCATCAACTTTCCTAAGCGCGGCATAGGTGATCGTGCGATAGAGGAAGTAGAAATTTTCGGAGATTCGCAGGGAATTTCTTTCTGGCACGCGCTCTTGCGAGTTCCTGAAGCTACAGCCGTGCCAAATAAAGCCGCACAATCAATTATGCAATTTACCTCAATGTTGACCGCACTTGCTGTATTAGTTGAAGCGAAGACTAATCCATCAGTGATTATCGAAGCCGTCCTTGAGCAATCAGGTTTGCTCACCGAACTTGAAGCGAGCACCGATCCGCAAGATGAAGTACGAGTTGAAAACTTAAAGGAACTTGTCTCAGCATCTATGGAATATGAAGAACGCCCCTTTGAAGAACTCGGAGAAGATGAAGAGATTTCACTATCTGGATTCTTAGAAAAAGTTTCACTCGTTGCCGATGCCGACGAGATCCCTGATGGTGAAGACCACGGGGGAGTCGTGACCTTAATGACTTTGCACACCGCTAAAGGACTTGAGTTCCCGACGGTATTTCTCACCGGAATGGAAGATGGAATCTTCCCGCACGCACGTACCCTGGATGATCCAAAGGAGATCGAAGAAGAACGGCGCTTGGCATACGTTGGCCTAACCCGCGCAGAGAAACGCCTCTACATTTCTCGCGCCGAATATCGTTTAACTTTTGGAACGCCAAAATACAATCCTGGTTCACGTTTCTTAGATGAGATTCCATCAGAGTTAATTGAATGGAAGAACGATTCTCGTTCCAAATCATCTTCTGGCAGTTCTGCAATCCGCAGATCACGAGTTGCCACTACTGCGCCACCTCGTGCAACTGGAAAGAAATCGTCAGCGATGGCTCTCGAAGTTGGACAGCGTGTGTCACATGACACATTCGGACTGGGCACAGTCGTTGCGATCGCGGGCGAAGGCGATAAATCAGAGGCGACGATCAATTTTGGCGAATACGGCGATAAGAGATTGCTCCTTCGCTACGCGCCCGTAGTGGTTCTGTAGCCTGCGCCAAGGATTAGGATTACCCCTATCCACTAGCGCAGAAGAAGAGCTAGTAATCGATGAAATGGTAGTTATCTGTGGATCTCTTTGAATACCAAGCACGTGACCTATTTGAAAAGCACGGCGTTCCTGTTCTCGCCGGTGCGGTAGCAACGACAGATGATGAGGCCTTTAAAGCGGCATCTGTGATGGGCGGCAAAGTAGTTGTTAAAGCCCAGGTAAAAGTTGGTGGTCGCGGAAAAGCGGGCGGAGTAAAACTTGCAGTTGATGCCGATGATGCGAAGGCGAAAGCTGGAGCAATTCTCGGAATGGATATTAAAGGCCACACAGTTCATCAAGTGATGATCGCGCAAGCAGCGCCAATCGTTGATGAGTATTACATCTCAATTCTTTTAGATCGCTCAAACCGCACCTTCTTGGTAATGGCATCAGTTGCTGGCGGTATGGATATTGAAGAAGTTGCACACACTGCACCAGAGAAGTTAGCGAAAGTTCCGGTTACTGCAGTAGATGGAATTTCACAAGCAAAAGCGAAAGAGATCATCGCCCAAGCGAAATTCCCAGTAGATATTGCCGACCAAGTCGCTGATGTTCTGGTCAAACTTTGGGAGACTTTCCAATCCGAAGATGCAACGCTGGTTGAAGTAAATCCACTTGTAAAGACTGAAGACGGTCGTATCATCGCCCTCGACGGCAAAGTCACACTTGATGAGAACGCTGAATTTCGCCAGCCAGGCCACGCAGCGCTTGTAGATCACGCATCTGCCAATGCTTTAGAAGCCGCTGCGAAAGAGAAGGGCTTGAACTACGTAAAGCTTGAAAACCACCCGGTTGGAATCATCGGCAATGGTGCAGGGCTAGTTATGTCAACGCTAGATGTTGTTGCATACGCCGGCGAAAAATTTGGCGGAATGCGCCCAGCGAATTTCCTCGATATTGGTGGTGGAGCATCAGCGCAGGTAATGGCTGATGGACTTTCAATAATCTTGGGAGATCCAGATGTAAAGAGCGTTTTTGTAAATGTCTTCGGTGGAATCACCGCTTGTGATGCCGTTGCAAATGGCATCGTTCAAGCACTTGAATTACTTGGCGCAAAGGCGACAAAGCCGATCGTTGTGCGCTTAGATGGCAATAACGTCCTAGAAGGACGAGCGATTCTCACTGCAGCAAACCATCCGTTGGTTGAGCAAGCAGAAACTATGGATGGGGCAGCATCGCGCGCTGCAGAATTGGCGGCTAAGTAATGTCTATCTTTATTAACTCAACCAGCAAGGTAATTGTGCAGGGAATGACCGGTTCTGAAGGCACCAAGCACACTCGCCGAATGTTGGCATCGGGCACCCAGGTTGTCGGTGGCGTTACACCTGGCAAAGGTGGACAGTCCGTTGAAATTGATGGACACCAACTACCTGTCTTCAATACCGTCGCTGAGGCGATCGCTGCAACAGGTGCAAATGTTTCCGTAGTCTTTGTTCCGCCAAAGTTTGCTAAAGCTGCGGTAATTGATGCAATCGATGCCAAGATGCCGCTAGTTGTTGTGATTACCGAAGGTATTCCGGTTCACGATTCAGCTTACTTCTATGCTTACTCGCTACACAAGGGAACGACGCAAATCATCGGCCCTAACTGTCCTGGACTAATTAGTCCAGAGCAATCTAATGTAGGAATTATTCCTGCTGATATTACAAAGCGAGGACCAATTGGTTTAGTTTCAAAATCCGGAACTCTTACTTATCAGATGATGTACGAACTTCGCGATATTGGGTTCTCAACTGCTGTTGGAATCGGCGGCGACCCAGTTATAGGCACAACACATATCGATTGCTTGAAAGCATTCCAAGATGATCCTGAGACAACTGCGATCGTAATGATCGGTGAGATTGGTGGAGATGCGGAAGAACGTGCTGCCGCATTTATCGCTGAATATGTCACCAAACCAGTTGTCGGATATGTTGCTGGATTTACCGCGCCAGAAGGAAAAACTATGGGCCACGCTGGCGCGATAGTTTCAGGTTCTTCCGGAACTGCACAGGCGAAGAAAGATGCACTTGAGGCAGCGGGTGTAAAGGTAGGACAAACTCCAAGTGAAACAGCGCGCTTAATGCGCGCGATACTCGGTCGCTGAGCTAGTCCATGTTGCAACGCGTCCTTGCGGTCTCGTTTGCACAAGCGTTACGTACTGTTGCAATACTGCTTCTGCCACTGGCCTTTATCGCGCTAATTGCGTGGGCTACGGCGGGTAGCGCAACTGGCAATACCTCTGATCCAATGCGGGCCGCGATCTGGTTGTGGCTGGGTGCACATCACATTCCATTTTTCTTAAATGGCGCAACAACCGGATATCTCTCTTATCTGCCTATTGGCGCAATGTTGTTGCCCTTCTTTGCTCTGCGCAGTGGATTTGGACGCGCGCTTTCGAAGTTGCACGGAGATTTTCACAATATCGCAACAGTTCGTTCAATCTTTGCATCTCAATATGCGCTTATCGCGACGTTGCTTGCCTTAGCAAGCAGATCACCCAATGTATCTGCGCAGTGGTATTTGGCACCGCTCTTCTCATTTCTGATTGCATACCTAGCATCCCTGACTGCGGGTTCTCGCTTACGAATGTCACAGGCGGTTAGTTATGCAAGTCGAGTACTAGCAATTCTTCTGGGGCTCTCTTTTATCTTTCTAGCAATCGCTATATTTATAAATATCTCTACCTTTAAAAATATTACGATAGTTCTGCAGCCTGGGATTTTTGGAGCGATTTTATTATTTGCGCTAAATCTCTTCTACCTTCCAAATTTGGCGGTATCTGTCCTGGCATATTTCACCGGAACAGGATTTGCAGTTGGTGCCGGAACGCTGGTTTCACCACTTACTCACCGCCTTGGTGAGATTCCTGCGCTGCCAATTTTGGCGGTACTGCCAACTTCCTCATCGAAATGGGCGCTGCTTGGTGCGGTTCTCGCAATTGCAACCGGGGCGTTAATGGCCGCTTGGGCGCTGACCTCAACGTCGCGTGCGCTGATCCAAGCGCTAGCCTTGATCACGATTTCAATTTCTGCACTTTCATATCTCGCCAGTGGTTCGCTAATGACTGAAGCGATGAGCGCAGTCGGTGTCTCTATCTGGAAGCTAACGCTATCTCTCTTCCTGGAAATTGGAATCGGAATCGCGGCTATGGTGCTGATTCCGCAAATAAGGTTGCGGTCGCGACGATGAATAAAGCACGCCTAGTTTTACTTGCTTCAGGCGATGGATCGATCGCGCAATCGATAATTGATGCGGTAAAAAGTGGAGAACTGGACGCGCAAATAGTTGGATTAATCTGTGATCAGCCAGAAGCCAATGTGATAGCGCGCGCAACTGGCGCAGAGATTGAAAGTTTTCTGATTCCGATGCAGCCAGATCGTCGAAACTGGGACTGTGAAATATTTGATAAGTTAAATTCACTTCGACCTGATTTGATAGTCAGCGCTGGTTTTATGAGGCTTTTATCTAGTCAATGTGTCGCAAACTTTCGGATTGTAAATAGCCATCCCGCGCTCCTGCCACTCTTTCCAGGTGCCCACGCGGTCCGTGATGCGCTAGCCGCAGGTGCTACCCAGACCGGAACGACTATTCATTGGGTTGATAGTGGCGTCGATACTGGCGCGATCATCGCCCAGGAAACCGTGGAAATTACACCAACTGACACAGTGGAAACGCTGCATGAGCGCATTAAGATTGTCGAACGACGTCTTTATGTTGCAACGCTGCAGCAACTTCTAACTAATCTGGTGAGGTCCTGATGGCAGAACGTAAACCGATTCGCCGCGCACTAGTCAGCGTCTACGATAAAGATCGCCTAGTCGAACTAGGAAGAGCGCTTGCTAGCGCGGGGATCGAGATCATTTCAACTGGCTCAACCGCAAAAACTCTGCAAGGTGCGGGCATTAAAGTCACCGAGGTAAGCGATTACACCGGCTTTCCCGAGATCATGGGCGGGCGCGTCAAGACGCTCCATCCCAAGATTCACTCCGGCATCTTGGCCGATCAAAATAACCCAGAACATTTGCAGGCGATTGGCGATTTAGATATCGCGCCATTTGATTTAGTCGTGATAAATCTCTATCCATTTCTTGAAACGATTTCATCAGGTGCTGCATATGCCGAATGTATTGAGCAGATCGATATCGGCGGTCCATCTATGTTGCGCGGAGCGGCAAAGAACCACGGTTCTGTCGCAGTCGTTGCCAAAGTTGCGCAGTACGACCAGTTATTTGCCGCAATTAAAGCTGGTGGGACGACCTTTGATGAGCGACGCTCTTTTGCGCTAGATGTTTTTCGCACAACCGCTGAATACGATCTAGCGATCGCAAGTTGGCTCGGAGCTCAAATCAGTATGGAAAGTCCTGATTGGTTTGGCTTGATTTTCACGCGCGAGAGCTCTTTACGTTACGGTGAAAATCCCCATCAGGAAGCATCGATATACCGCGGCGGCCCAGCTGGGATCGTTAGCGCAGTGCAAAGCCACGGAAAAGAAATGTCTTTTAATAATTACACAGATGCTGATGCCGCTTGGCGCGCCGCTCTAGATCACACCGAACCCTGTGTCGCCATCATCAAACATGCCAATCCGTGCGGAGTAGCAATCGGTTCTGATATCGCAACTGCTTATTTAGCAGCGCATGCTTGTGATCCAGTTTCAGCATTTGGTGGAGTCGTCGCGGCAAATCGCAGAGTTACAGTTGCCATGGCGCAAGCGCTCTCACAAGTTTTCACTGAAGTAGTAATTGCTCCAGAATATGAAAGCGCAGCTTTAGAAATTTTGATGCGCAAACCATCAATTCGTATCCTCACCTGCCCGAATGTAGACATTTCCCCGCTAGAAATTCGCCCCGTTTCAGGGGGAGTCCTCGTTCAGAGCACCGACAAGATAAATGCATCTGGCGATGAGCTTTCAAATTGGATCCAAGTAAGTGGAGATAAGCTTTCAAAAGAGGTAATGGCAGATCTGCATTTTGCTTGGCGTGCGGTGCGCGCAGTTAAGAGCAACGCAATTTTATTGGCTAAAGATGGCGCAGCGGTAGGAATCGGAATGGGTCAGGTTAATCGCGTCGATTCAGCAAAACTTTCCATCGATCGCGCAGGAGTGAGAGCCATCGGTAGCGTTGCTGCAAGTGATGCCTTCTTCCCATTTGCTGATGGGTTAGAGATTTTGATCAAAGGTGGAGTAATCGCGGTAGTTCAGCCAGGTGGCAGTGTGCGAGATGAAGAAGTTATCGCCGCGGCCAAGGAAGCGGGAATCGCTATGTTCTTCACCGGAACACGACACTTCTCGCATGCGTAACTTCGCTTGCAACGTGGGCTTCTAATAGGATCACTTACATGAGCGCAATAATTCTTGATGGTAAAGCCCTTGCGGCCTCCATTAAGCAGGTGCTATCAGCGCGTGTAAAAGAGTTAAATAGCAAAGGTATTTCGCCAGGACTTGGAACCATTTTGGTGGGCGATGATCCCGGGTCTCATTCATATGTCTCTGGAAAACATCGCGACTGTAAAGAAGTCGGAATTACCTCCATTCGCATTGATTTGAAAGCCAACGCTTCTCAGGCAGATGTTCTTGCCGCAGTACGAGATTTAAACTCGGCCAGTGAATGTTCAGGTTATATTGTGCAACTTCCATTACCGCACGGAATAAACACTCAAGATATTTTAGAAGCAATTGATCCAAAGAAAGATGCCGATGGATTGCACCCTGTTAACCTAGGAAGGCTCGTTGCAGGTTACAACGCTCCGCTTCCTTGTACTCCACGTGGGATAGTTGAGTTAATCAACCACTACAAAATCCCTCTTTCTGGCGCTGAAGTTGTTGTAATCGGACGTGGTTTGACGGTTGGGCGACCACTCGGGTTGTTGCTAAATCGTAAACAAGAAAATGCCACCGTCACTTTGACCCATACCGGCACCAAGGATTTGGCAGCGCACACCAAGCGCGCAGATATCGTTGTTGCTGCTGTCGGTTCGGCACATTTCTTAAAGGCCAGAGATATCAAAAAAGGTGCGACCGTTTTAGATGTTGGAATTTCACGCACAGATGCAGGGTTAGTTGGCGATGTAGATCCGGATGTAATGGCAGTCGCCGGATTTGTTGCACCGATGCCAGGTGGTGTCGGTCCAATGACGCGAGCGATCTTGCTCAAGAATGTAGTTGAAGCTTGCGAACGATAAATAAGCTCGGCGCGCGCCTGGCCTATCTGACAATCGGAGTGGGCTTTCTTGCGGGGGTATTTTCATATGTTCGCCTGGGCTCAATCGCCATCGCAATTGGTATGAGCGTTATCACTCTCACGCATTGGCAGCCGGGGAAAAGTGGGAAAATTGAGCGGTATTTAGCGCTAGGAATCGCTCTGGCGCTCTTTATCGTGGCAATTTCACTTCCGCGCGGGTTGTAGAGTTTATCTTGACGTCAAGAGAAAGAGTAAGCCATGTCTAAGAAAGTCACCGTCGTAGGCGCAGGATTTTATGGATCAACCACAGCGCTTCGTTTAGCTGAATACAACATCTTTGACACCGTAGTTCTTACAGATATTCTGGAAGGTAAGCCTGAGGGTCTAGCCCTAGATATGAAT
>JAQCAO010000006.1 GCA_027731885.1 Actinomycetota bacterium
TTGTAGCTCTTGGCTGCCGAAGGCCAAGAGCTACAAGCACATCTTTAGCCTGCTTTACTCACTTTGTCGTTCTAGCGATGACCAAATATGTGCTTGTAGCTCTTGGCCTTCGGCAGCCATGTCGTAAGCGAAGAAGAGTTCGCCGGCAACTAATCCGTAAAGACGCACACCAGCTGTCACAATCTTTGCCGAAGGCGCTGAATATGCCCGATCCATCACGAGTTGAATCTTTGGCCCATCAAATTGACCAACCCAACCCTCTGAAATTCCGGTGTTATGCGAGATTACAACTTCTAATACGTTATTTGGTTTAACGCGCCAGAATCCAGTTTCAGAAGCTGCCGGGCGAATAATGTCGCCATCTTTATCTATGATCCAAGATCTTGAGTAATAATTTAAAAAAGGGCGACCGTCATGGTTGAAAACAACTTCATGTGCATATTCAAAACTTTCAATTGTCGGGTAATCCCCACGACCTTTGCCGCGCCAGGTGCCGACCATCCATGCCAATGGATTTAAATCAGGATGTAGGCCTTCTGGAATAGTAAAAACCACTTAAAGTCGGCCCCTTCGATAGGTGCGCGGATCGCGCGCTTGAGATTCACGACGTCCGCGAAAACCATATATAACTAGCGCAACGCCAGTTACTAGCGAGATTACTGCAAGAAGTACGGCGCTTACGATTTCCACGCCTTGATCCTAAGGCTTTAGAGCCTGCTTATAGTCCAAATGATCACCATCATCGCCAGCGCGACAATTAGCCCTTGCGCAATCGTCTCCATTTATGCAGGCACAATCACTTGTTGTGAGGCGGCAACATTTTCAACGGTTAGCTGAGCATCAACGGGAGTTGTGCGCTTAATAACGGCAAGTGCGATTGGACCGAGTTCAAAGTGGCGCGCAACGGTGCCAAGAAAACCCACGCGAACTTCACCATTCATAACAGCGGTACCCGGTGCCGGCATCACAACTTGGCTGCCATCTAAATGCAGCATAACTAAGCGGCGAGGTGGATTACCCAAATTAAATATCTTGGCCACAGTTTCTTGCCCGCGATAACAGCCTTTATTCATATGTACAGATTTATTTAAAAGACCAAGTTCATTAGGGATTGATTTGTGATCAGTATCAAAACCAATTCGAGGGCGTCCTGCCGCAACGCGTTCGGCATCTAGCGCCCAAGTGCCAACCTGCATTGCAGTGGCACCGAAAGTCTCTTGCATCTCTTTCAATTCAGCGCGCGGCACCAAGGCGTATGGTCCACCGATTTCAGTGGCGGCTCCCGGAGCTCGCAATACAACATATTCATTTGATGCATCGCGCACATCAACGCGCAACATAAACTTCATTTTCTGCAGATAAGCAATCAAATTTTCAATATATCCTGGATCCAAAACCAACCAAGTAGTTTCGCCATCATCGACGAGATTAAATTGATATTCAACATGGCCTTGCGGGTCTAAGATCAGCGCTGCAGTCCATTGACCCACAGTTAGTTCAGATAAATGCTGGGTTGTTAAATCGTGCAACCACTTCAGGCGATCAGCACCTGAGACTGCAACGATATTTAAATGTGAGAGATCAGCCCACGCTTTGCCTTCGAGCATCGCTTTCTGCTCTTTATTTGGTTCGCCAAAGTGCCAAATTGCACCTTTATCGACGCCATCTTCTACTAATACAGCGGTCATCTTTACTTAACGCACGCCGCGCATAGCCCATAAATTGCAAAGTGAGTTACATCTGTTTTAAAACCGTAGTCATCAGCTAAATTCTGCACAAAATTTGCCGCCGCCGAAATTGGAGCATCTCCGACAGAACCACATTGGCTGCAGACCAAGTGCAGGTGGGTTAACTCTTCAGCAGCGTGATAAGTCGCACCGCCATGGCCCAGGTGGGTATGTTGCACAAGGCCGACATTTTCTAGCGTTTCTAGGTTGCGATAAACCGTGGAAAGGTTGATACCGGGATGAGTAGCACGGACCTTTTCAGCAACTTCTTCTGGTGTGGCATGGCCGAGTTCGCGTACTGCAGATAAGACGAGTTCGCGCTGTGGTGTTAAGCGCAGACCCTTATCGCGTAGTTCATGTCTATCAGCCATAGCTTTAGCCTACCTTCAAAATGAATTGATTTAAAGTGTGAATAACTAGTTATTGGTGAGTTACTTCGCTGTGCGAGCGCGCAAGATGAGCAAATACATCTCGCAACCTAAACAGAAATTAAATGCGGCATTTAAAAATGCGGCGGCAAGTGCAAAGGCGACTGCAATTGTAAAGAGCCCACCGGCACCCGTTACTGATGCAATCACCGCGACAAGTGCGAAACCGAGTCCGACTGTTTGTGCAAATTGTGGAGGCCTAACATCTTCAAGTGTCGCCGCTGACTTCAAACGCGGCTTTATTAACTTTTTAAATATAAGCGCATAAGGCGTAAATTGCGGACCGCGAAGCGCTCCGATTGCAAATACGACGGCTTGAAAAGCAATCACCCAAAGGCTTGAAGTCACCAGCGCTATTGCGAGTACAACTGTCGTAATTACCGCCGACCAACGTGGGCCTCTTGCATCAATTGATACTGACATTTTTACTTCCTTCACATTTTATTTATAGTCTATTTATGGGTCGTTGTTTTAGTTTTTTAAAAGCAAACTAAGCGCGACACATAGAGCCAGCTAAGCGACCGTAATCAATTACACGGCGCTTCGTGAAGTAGCTGGTTTTGATAAAGTACATAGGTTAAGAATAAAGGCGTTTATGCCAATTGACTACTTGCAAGCCTTTCGCAATCACCTAGGTCAGTGAATCGCAGCGATCGCAGCCTGTACTTGAGCGCGCTTTGGCGTTCCCATAGCGCGGCCGACCTCCACGCCAGCGCCATTTAAAAACAAGGTTGTTGGCGTCGAGCGAATATCTAATTTGCGCACAAGCTCTAGATGAGATTCTGCATCAATATGGGCGTAACGAACATCAGGCATGGTTTTGACCATATCTTCGAGCAGTACTTTGGTAGCCCGACATGGCGTGCAGAAGGCTGATGAGAATTGCACCATTGTGGCGCGCGAGCCGAGTTCGGTGCCCACGATTGCCGCGGTGAGCGTTGGCCCATTTACCGTCTTCTTTTTCCGAAACTCCCCGCGCGTACGCTGGTACCAGATGCCAAATCCAGTAGCGCCAGCCAGCACGATCGCGAGTGGAATCAATGTTTTCACAGGAGTATTCTCTCTCACTTAGGCAGATATCACTAACTCAGTTTCGTGGAAGGCTTAGCCCATGGCCAAGGTGTTATTACTGACAAACACCAATGGCGCCAGCGCGGAAGTTCTGCCATCGCTTGCCTTATTGCAACATACCGTCAAGATTTTGCCCGCTGAAGCAAGCGTTCTAATTGATTCGCCGGTAATGGATATTGTCTTTGTTGATGCTCGTCGTGATTTACCTGCAGCTAAAAATCTAACTCGCTTACTGACCTCAACAGGTGTTGGCGCTCCAGTAATTGCGATAACCACCGAAGGTGGCCTTTCTGCGATGAGTGCAGATTGGGGAGTCGATGATGTAATGCTCGACACCGCAGGGCCTGCTGAAGTTGATGCGCGTATTCGAATTTCAATCGGAACACACCTTGCCGCCGCGACTGCCGCAGATCCAAACGCGGGTGAGATTCGCACCGGCGAAGTTGTTATCGATGAAAGTACTTACACTGCAAAGATCAAGGGTCGCTCACTTGATTTAACATTTAAAGAATTTGAACTACTTAAGTTTTTAGCGCAACATCCTGGTCGCGTCTTTACTCGCGCACAGTTGTTGCAAGAGATTTGGGGATATGACTACTTCGGTGGAACTCGCACTGTTGATGTTCATATTCGTCGCTTACGTTCTAAACTCGGTCCCGAATTTGAATCAATAATCGGTACCGTGCGCAACGTTGGATATCGCTTCACAGTTCCCAATGGCGGCAAAGAGAGCCCAATTTCCGAGCGGGTATAACCGCAATGCGACATATTCTTAAGATTCACAGATCACTCACCGATCCACTGCCGACAACAGAACGTGAATATGCAATCCGCACCTTCAACCCCGAGCAAGATAAAGATCGTTGGCTTGAACTAAATAATAAGATCTTCACAAACCACCCAGATCAAGGTAATTGGGCGATGCAAGATTTAGAGAACCGAATGGCTGAAAGTTGGTTTGATCCAGCCGGCTTCTTTCTCGCCACAAAAGGCGATCAAATCATTGGTTTTGTCTGGACCAAGATCCATCAAGATTTTGTAAATCAAGAGCCAGTTGGGGAGTTATATGTCGTTGGGGTTGATCCGGATCACGCCCACCAAGGTATTGGCCGCGCCGTTTCTGTAGCAGCGATTAATTATTTGGTTGCCAAAGGTCTCAAGCACTCAATGTTGTATGTCGATGCAGATAATGAAAAAGGCTTAGCGCTATATACAAGTCTCGGTTTTAACTAGCCAACCAAGTCGGCGCACATCGCACGAAATACTGCAGTGTGTGCATCAACATCGGCGGCAGTTGTCGCCGGAGACATCAGCGCCATATTGTGAAATGGCGTCAGCAAGAAACCATCGTTTAGTAAGCGCAAGTGAATGTACTGCTCGAGTTCAAAGTCACCTGATTCCGCGGCCTCGCGACCAGTGCGCGGTGCTCTGCCCTTGAAGATATATTCCCCGCGCGCACCCAAACGATTGCAATGCCAATCTAAATCAAATTCTGCGATCGCCGCATCGACGCCATCGCTCCAACGATCACCGAGTGCAATCATCGCTTTAAAGGCGTCAGCAGTCAGCACTTCACTTAAAGTCGCACGCATCGCGGCAAGCGACATTGCATTTCCTGCCAAGGTGCTGCCAATTCCGCCAGTATCAATGATTTCTAGCTCAACTAACTTCTTAATTGACTTTGCAACATCTTCAGTCATTCCAAATGTTCCAACTGGTATTCCGCCAGCGATTGCTTTACCAATTGTTAAGAAATCAGGCTTTAAACCCAGATCTTGGGTCATTCCACCAGGGCCGACCGAGATTGTGTGGGTTTCGTCAATAATCAAAAGTGTGCCATATTTCTGAGCCAGTTCTTGCACAGCATATAAATAACCATCATCCGGCAAGACAATGCCGACATTGGTCATTGCAGGTTCCATCAAGATCGCCGCAACATCACCATTTTCAAGCGCCGCTTCCATACCGGCTAAATCATTAAATTCCACAACGCGGGTTGTGACAGCCAAATCTACTGGCGCTCCTAAATTACCTTCACGCTTTACGGTATTTCCGGCTTCATCTAAAGTTGCAAAGGTTTCATCAACGCTTCCGTGGTAACAACGATCGATCACAATGATCTTGCTGCGCCCAGTGATCAAGCGGCAGTAACGAATGACGTGGCGGTTGGCATCTGTTGCAGTGACGGTAAATTGCCATTTCGGCAGACCAAAGCGCGCAGCTAGCTCCTTTGAAACAATCGCTGCATCAAGAGTAGGCAGCATTGAAGTGATGCCGATATCTGCTTGGCGCTTAATTGCTGCAATGGTGGCATCAGGTGAATGGCCAGTCATTGATCCGGTATCGCCTAAACAAAAGTCGATGTAAGTATTGCCATCAATATCGGTGAACTTCGCGCCTTTCGCCTCCTTTACGAAGACTGGGTGCGCTCCTGGCCATTTCGCCATCCAAGACATCGGAACACCTTCGTGCATCACCTTCTGCGAATCAGCGAAAGCTTCGCTGCTCTTTTTATGGTTTGCTAAGAAACGCTCTTCTTCGATTTTACGAAGTTGCGCTAAACGAGTGCGATCAATTTCTTTTGACATATCCCAATCCTATTTTCTCTTCGTTTACGCCTGTGAAAATATAAATAGCGCTTCTAGGTAATGTTCGCCACTTATACCTAAATTCTGCGCGTCTGGCGGCGCAGTTTGAGGTTCTATGCAGATGCCTTCGGAATCTTCGTTAAAGACCACCCACCATGGCGCATCGGATTCGATATCAATGCGCGCAGCATCTTCCCAAACTATTGCAGGCACGCCTAGAATTTCGGTGAAGGCATCATCCCAAGTCCCATTTGTTGGTGATACAAATTCGCCTGTCGGAATTCCTTCATCATCGCGCTTTAACATCTTCGCCGCTTTAAATTCAATCTCGGCGCTGCCGCCACGATCTAAATCGCGCGCAAACCATGGATGCATTCCGATCCACGCCGGCAATTGGCAATCACCTGGGTCGTATTCCAAAGACCAACGAATCGCATCATCTAAAACTTCAATTGTTTGTTCCATGGTTGCGCCGCCATAAGGTTTTGGTAGATGCAACATTGAACGCCCCGGACCAATTTCTTGCCACGACGCCGTAAATCCAAATCCATGCATTGCATGCGGTGGCACAATATTTGTCGGTAATTGAAATTCTTCTCCGTCGGCCCCGCGAATGATTCCGTCGCGAATACGTCCTGCCCATGGGCCCATTGAGTACCAACCGCTGTGCAAAGGTGTGCCGCGGTACGGAATAGTAAATTGCAGATCGCGCCAAGTTATCGATGAAATTCGTGCGCCGTTATCTAAATCAATTGCTATCTGGAACTCGGCGTCATCAATGTATTGCATTGAAATTCGCCTACTAAAGTTTAGTTAACTCGTGCTTGTAAGGAGGCTGAGCTCCGGCACGAGAACAAGTGATCGCGGCGGCTGCTGCTGCGCGATTAAGCACTTTCTTTAATCCTTCTCCTTGCAGAGATAAAATTCCATCTTGCAACATCGCCTCGATAACAATCGCGCCAACGGTGTCACCCGCGCCAACGGTGTCGACTAAATCAATCTTCACGCCCAGGGCTTCTTCAACTCCGCTTTCGGTATATCCAATTGAACCGTTTACACCGCGTGTAACAATAACTAAGGCCGCGCCATCAGCCACCCAGCGTTTAGCAATTTCTTCAAATGGTTGGTCGGGAAATAGCCAAGCAAGATCATCATCGCTAACTTTTATGATGCTAGAAATTGCGGCCCACTTTTCAACCGCTGCTTGATAACGATCGCGATCGCTCATTACTGATGGTCGAATATTTGGATCAAAGACAATTGGTGCAAATTCAGCAACCTGCAGCGCCCAGTCATAAAGCACTGATGCACCGGGTTCTACGATCGTTACGAGTGTGCCAATATGTAAAACATTTGGCTTGTGTACTGAAGGATCTGGCAACCAACTTAAATCAAAGTCAAAAGTTGCAGTGCCATCAATTTTAAATTCGTAGCTCGCTTTGCGATCATCAGCCAAAGTCACAATTGCTAAACAGGTTGGTTTATCGCTGGTGAGTGCAAGATCTAACTTAACTTCATCGGCCAATAACTCAGCTCGCGCTTTGACTCCGTAGTCATCGGTTGAAATTCCATCAATGAATTGCACATCGTGACCCAAACGCGCTAAAGCCTTTGCAGTATTTGCTGGTCCGCCACCGACAACGGCGCGACGTTCTGGGGTACCCGGCAAAAGATCGATTAACACTTCACCGCATACCCAGATGCTCATATCTCTTCTCCCTGCCAGCCACGGCCAGCGTGAGGAAATTCCCCACACAATTCGACCACTGGCCAAGGTTAGGGGCTGACCCCGAAATTTAACGAATTCTTAACTTACGCCCTCTGGGAATCTCAAATAGGCGAGAGTACCTTTTTCTTTATGAAAAAAGTCCTTGCTTTCGCCCTAGCCTTTTCAATTTCAATAATCGGATCACCAGTCGCAGATGCCGCCAATCCTAAATCTGGTGCTGCTTGCCCGAAAGTGAATCAAAAGGTTGTTTATTTGAAGAAGACTTTTACTTGCGTTAAAAAGAGAAGCAAACTTGTTTGGAATTCAGGAGTGGCAATTGCAAAGCGAGCTGCATCTAAATCCGCAACTGAAGGCGTCATTTGCACAGAAGGTATCGCACCAGCAAAGAGTGCGAGTGGAACAACTTTGTACTGCACAAAAGGTGCAGATGGCAAAAGTTCTTGGCGACCACAGAGTCAGCAAAGTGGCGGTAGCGGATCAGGTGGTGGTAGCGGATCAGGCGGAGGAGGAAATACTCAGAACACCGGATTTAAATTAGGACCGCTTGGTTCTTCTTGTAGTAATAATGGAGAGTTGGGTTGGAACGGAAACATCACTGCAATTTGCAAGGGTGGAAAAGTCAGTTACGTTTTAGCAACTGACGTTCCAAAGACTCCGACAGGCGGTTACACATCTAGACCTGATTGGTATCCAACGCTTTCTCAAATTCTTGATGGGCCAAGTGCTAAGGAGCCAACTTGCGCTCCATCTTCAGTTAAATTTACATCTCCTGTTCTTCCTTTAGATCAATTAGTGCCTGCCATTCCATATGGATTAATGGTGGGTGGACACGTAACGCCAATTGATCACGCTTACTTAGGTATAAAAGCGCTATCGAAATCTGCATCGCAGTTGACCGCCTCAGATTATGTTCCCGTAACAGCGCCGGCCGATGGTGTGATTACTGAACTTTCCAATTTAGGGTCGCCAAATTCTCATCGAGTCGTGATAAATCACGGATGTAATCTCTATTCCGTTTACATGGTTATGAATAAGGTAACCGGTGTATTGGCCTCACTTGCTTCAAAAGTAAGTAATTCAGGCTATTTAATGACCAATGTGAAGGTTAAGGCTGGCGAAGAATTCGGCCGCCAAGGAGAAACCATGCTCGACTTCAACGTCTTCGACGGAACTCAATGGTTATCCGGATTCCAAAATATTCAGTCATATTTAACTTTAGATACTTGGAAGCCATACACCGCAGATTACTTACCATTTTTCTCAAGCGAGATAAGAACTGCAATGGAAGCACAACTGCAGAAAACGAGTTCTCCTCGTGTTGGAAAGATTGATTACGACATCGCTGGCACCGCATCCGGAAACTGGTTCCTTGCAGGAACTAATGGTTACGCCGGAAGGTTGAATTCCGATTATGAAAACGCAACAACACTGATTGGTGGCGGTTCTGTTCCAGGTAAGAACGATTATTCCTGGAGTCATCTTGCAATCGCCCCTCACCAAGTCGATACAAAGGCTTGGGTCTTTTCATCTGGTTGGTGGCTAGATCCAAAGGGTGATGCAGATCAAGCAGCGTTAGTCGTGGCACCTGGACAAGTGACTCCAGATAAACTCACCGCTTCCAGTGGCATGGTTGTTTACCAACTTGCACAACTTTCTTACACACCACCGGCTGGTGTAGTTCCTAACCCACCAGGAAGTATGGCTCCTTGGCCTGTTGGCTACACCGTAGTTACTGGAAGGGAACGAGGAGTTGTTGCACTTCAAGTAAACACAGATGGATCTTTATCTCTCGAACTCAATACTTCGATTACATCGATCTCTGGGTTTACCGCGTTTACTACAGCTAAGCGCAGTTACAACCGTTAATCCCTACACTCAGCACATGATCCAAATTGCTGGGACCACCCTTGATGTCTACCCACTCTGTCTCGGTGGAAACGTATTCGGCTGGAGCGCTAATGAGAGCCAATCGCACGCTGTTCTAGACGCATTTGATTCATTAGGCGGCAATTTCATCGACACCGCCGATGTTTACTCAGAATGGGTCGATGGCAATAAAGGTGGAGAGTCCGAAACAATTATTGGCAATTGGATGAAATCACGCGGCAAACGCCACCAATTTGTTATCGCGACAAAAGTTTCACAGCTTTCTACTCGTGCGGGTTTGCGCCCTGAAAATATCATTGCCGCATGTAATGATTCTTTACAGAGATTGCAGACCGACCACATTGATCTTTATTACTCACACCACGACGATCAAGATGTGCCGATTGCAGAGACTTTGGGCGCTTATCAAACGCTAATCAAAGAAGGAAAGATTCGCTACATCGGTGCTTCGAAATATTCTGCTGCACGCCTGCAAGAGGCTTTGGATATTGCCGCAAAAGAGAACTTACCTAAGTACATCTGTTTACAAGATCAATACAACTTGGTGGAGAAAAATCCATTTGAATCAGAGCAACAAGCAATTCTAAAGGCGAATGCGATTTCGGCGCTGCCTTTCTTCGGCTTGGCACGAGGATTCTTAACCGGAAAATATCGCCCCGGCGTCACGGTCGAATCAATTCGCGCCGCGGGTGTTGCCAATTATCAAAATGATAAAGGCTACGCGTTAATCGCTGAGTTAGAGAAAATCGCCAAAGTTCATAACTCTTCAATATCTGCCGTTGCCCTTGCCTGGTTGCGATCTAACCCACAAGTCAGCACGCCGATTGCTTCTGCGCGCACAGTAGAACAGTTGCACGAAATCATGCAGGTAGTTGAGTTAACTAGCGAAGAAGTGGCCCAGTTAAGCGCTCTTTAAATACTTTTCTAACGCTTCGCGCACAATAGCCGACTTCGTTTCTCCGCGACGCTTCGCCTCTTTATCCAGTGCCTTCTTTAGCTTCACTGGTACGCGAACCTTTAATTGAGGAGATTCGACATTCTTAGCCGTAAGTGAAGGCCTACCGAGGACTTTCTCAATCGCCTCATGGGCCAATCTTTCGGCGCGAGCGTTAGTAATTCGCTTGCCGTTCTTTCCCAACACCACCGTTTTTGAAAGGTCAACATCTGGGCCGAAGGTGTACTTTATTTTTACTTTGGATGCCATATCTTCTTCCTTTTTCTAAAATTAGTTGGCATTACGTGAGTAACTAAAAGACGATTTTTTAAACAATTGCCGACACCTCAAGTTCTAAGCCACGATCATCTTCCCCGACCCAAATCTTTTGATCCTCACCATCTTCGCCTTCACCGATGATTATTTGTGGTGAGTAATGCTCAATGACAAATAAGGCTCGTGCTTTACCAATTCGATGTTTACGCGCCGATTGGGTAAATTTTATTTCCATCTGCAGAACTTAAGCGCGCCAACTCACATATTTAATTGTGTACCCCACAAATATAGCGCATTCTGTGGATAATTAATATCGCCGCCACTGATTTCGAACTAGGTGCACCAAAGGCAACAGGTTAGACTTGCCGCTATGCGCGTTTTCATCACCGGTGGCGCCGGTTTTATCGGCTCTCACTTGTGCGATGCCCTGCTTGCGCAAGGTGATCAGGTCACGATCCTCGACAATATGTCCACGGGTTCAGCGGCCAATATCGCCCACATCAAAGACAAAATAGAAATCCACCAAGGCGATATCCGCGACGCCGCACTGGTTGAAAAGTTAATGGCACCTGCCGACCTGGTTCTGCATATGGCGGCAGCCCTTGGCGTAAACACAATCTTGGAAAACCCAATCGAATCAGTTTCCATTAACTTCACTGGCTCAGAAGTTGTTCTAAACGCCGCCACAAAGCTAAATAAAAGAATTGTTATCGCGAGCACTTCAGAGGTTTATGGCAAGAACCCAAAGCAACCACTTTCTGAAACCGATGATCGCGTGGTGGGTGCACCTCAAAAAATCCGCTGGACTTATTCAGATGCGAAAGCTCTTGAAGAAGCGATCGCCCACGCACTCTTTCTTACCAAACAACTCAAAGTAACCACCGTGCGATTATTTAACACCGTTGGTCCACGTCAAACCGGACGTTACGGAATGGTCTTACCGCGCTTTGTCAAAGCAGCGCTTGCCAACGAACCAATTTCAATTTATGGCGATGGTACACAATCGCGCGTTTTCTGCCACGTGCAAGATGCAGTCAAAGCAATTTTGACCTTAGCCAGCACAGATTCTGCAATCGGTGAGGTCTACAACATCGGTGGCGTTGGTGAAACCACTATCAAGCAACTTGCTGAAAAGATTATCGAAAGTACCAAATCAACTTCAATGATCACCTACACCCCTTACGACCGGGCTTACAGCGCTGGATATGAAGATGTGCAGCGCCGCGTTCCGGATATCACCAAGATAAAGAACGCCATCGGTTGGTCACCTGAAAATAGTCTAGGTTCAATCATTTACGATGTTTCTTCCGAAATGAAGAAGTAAGAAAGTCACTTTAAGGGGTAGAAAAATGGCCAAGCAGATAAAGAATAAGAAGCCAATTGTACAGACAAACAAGGCTGATGTAAAAATTCTCCGATACTTAATCGCATTTCCAGTTTTAGCTTTCGTAATCAAAATGATTGTGATGTTAAATGTTCAAGCGGGCGGTTGGTTAGGTGCCGATGGTGAGAATTACTTAACAGGTGTTGATGGATTTCTAAATCAGGGGTTCTTTTCAAGTGAAGAGAAATTAACTTACTGGCCCGCTGGCTATCCCCTGCTTATTTGGCCATTCGCGGCAATTTCGATTACTAAATTCCTTTACATGCTTAGCATTATTCAATCGCTCTTTTTTGCTTATTCGACTTACTTTCTGACAAAATCCATTAGCAAGACTCGGCTGTCATATCTAGCATTCACTGCATCGTTCGTTATTAGTTTTAACCCAACCCTCTCTCTGGGAAGCCTCACTGTGGCTTATGAAACACCAGTCGCATCTTGCTTAATGATGGCGCTGGGAATGACCATTACCGCTTTGAATAGAGAATCTGAAACCAAAATTGGTATACAGATAATTGCCTACATAGGCCTTTGGTTCGGACTAGCAAGCTTCATGCAACCAAGATTCATTTTGGTTGCGGCAGTATTCATTTTCTTATGTGTCATTTATTCTGCTGGACGCAAATACCAAATCAAGTTGGCTTCAGTCGGTATTATCGCCTTGATGCTTTTGCCAGCTCTATTAATCTTTAGAAACTCCGAGGCTGTTGGAAAGGTAACAATTTCAACAAATCTTGGAACAACAATGAATCTTGGTGTTGGTGACGAGACACTGGGTGGCTATAACCGCACTGGGCCGGCGATCAAATGTGAACCATCAACTCCGGGAGAAGCGCTGACGGATAACCAAGCAGTTGCATGCGTGATTAAGTGGTACGCAACCAATCCAGTTAAAACTGCAAAGTTAGCGTTCCATAAATCTCTATATTTCTGGTCGCCATGGTCTGGTCCTGTTGCTGAAGGAACTAGCGGCAGAAATCCTTGGTTGAAGATTTCACCAGTTCAAAACATGCAAAAAACGCCAGCAGCTGTTGACTTAATTCAAGGTTACTTCGGAAAGACGATTTCTTACCTATGGCTCCTGGGTCAACTAGCACTTCTTGTACTTGGATTCTTATTCTTATACAAAGGCGGTGGTTTAGGAAAGAGGGTTGCCTTACTTACTGCAACACCCGTTGTGTTGGCTTGGTTAGTAACTCTTGGAACAATCGGAGATCATAGATTTAGAATCCCAACAATGGGCCTAAGTCTTTTGCTGCAAGTGGCAGGATTTCTCACGATCCGTCAGAAAGTTACTAAAGTCCTTTAGCTCCGACAATTTTTCCGGTCGTATCAAACACGTACGGAGCTGAAGTTAAAACTGCCTGCTGATCCATTGAACTATGTAGCGTTACAACAATTGCGATGTTAGAGCCACCTAGCGGACTTGAATCTTGTCCACGCCAAGATTTTACGATTGGATCGTGCCAAGAAACCGATGCACCTTCGACTTCTAAGGCTTCAATCACGAGTTCTGCAGGAGTTTCGCGAACATCTGCCACATTTGGTTTATAAGAAACGCCAATGACTTGAACTTTCTTGCCCTTTAAAGATCCTTGATTTTCAGACTTCACGCGTTCGACTATGTATTTTGGCATTTCAAGATTGACTTCATTTGCGCGTTCAATAAATGTCGCAGGAACGCCTTTCGTAGCGGCGACGTGCGCAAGATATGAGGGATCAACCGGGATACAGTGTCCTCCCACCCCAGCACTCGGATTAAATTTCATAAACCCGTATGGCTTGGTATTTGCCGCTTCCAACGTTTCATGCACAGAAATTCCCAATGCATGTGAAATCTCGGCAAATTCATTTACGAGTGCAATATTGACTTGGCGGAAAGTATTCTCAAATAACTTGGCTGCTTCAGCGACCTCCGGTGAAGAAACTTCTACCAGATTGTCACAAAAGGTTGAATAAAACTCTCTTGTTCTATCTGATGCCTCTTGCGTCAAACCTGCAAAAAGTCTTGGTGTGTTCTTCTGATTCCAATCGGTACGCCCCGGATCTACACGTTCTGGAGATATCGCATATAAATGATCTAACTTATTTGTTGAATACTTTTCCACAAGCGGTTTTATATATTCTCGAAGTGTTCCTGGAAAAGAAGTCGACTCATTAATAATCAACGCCTGCTTTAAAAGCGAACTGCCAATAGTTTTGCAAGCCGACTCAATATAGGTTAGATCGGGTTTACGATCCATTGTGAGCGGTGTGGGTACCGCAATAACCACAACATCCGCATCAGAAATTTCGGAAGGAATATTTGTTGCAAAATATCTACCCTTAGAAATGGCTTCAGCGATATCTTCTGAGGCAACACCTTCAATGTGAGAGATACCTTTATTCAGGCGTTCGACATTTTCAAGACTGTTGTCAAAGCCGATTACTTGGTGGTGTTTAGATGCAAATGCCGAAATCGTGAGTCCGACATAGCCCTGCCCAATGATTGCTACTTTCATCCCTGTGGCACGTCAAAAATATTCTTATTTATAGGGTCAATTCGTAGCAAATTCTTCTTCGCTAATTCTCGATCTTCAGGAGTTGACTTCTGAATGTAATACAGCATCTTCCACGCATCGAAAAATTCAGGATTAAACTCGACACCAATTTTTGCATACTTATAAGCCAGATCGTAAAGCTGATTTGTCTCAAAGAGCTGTGTGGCATTTGCATAGCGGAACGAACCTTGAGGGTTCAAGTACCCGGGAGTAAGTGCCTTTTCAATCTCTTCAACACTACCACTGCTAAGTGCGGCTTTCCACTTTGTGTCAGAACTGTAAGGAGGAACAGCTACCAATAGACCAACGACGGCACCAAGTGCACCAACCATGAATGGAGAAAGCCCGACGCTCTGCCTTGATTTTCGATTCTTTGGCGAACTACTAGATGCGCTCAGACCATTGCTTCGCGTTGCACGCTCGTAAGCAATAAGTGTTCCGCCGAGTAACCAGCCCCAGATGGCCAAGCCAATTTGGTTGATACTGATAATCGATTGAACTTGGTAACAGATCCATGCAACTGCAAGTCCTACAAATGTGAAGTCGAAGGCTTTATTCCGCAACACCACTTTAACAATTGCAATTGTTACCAAAATTATGATCGCGATATATGCAATCAACATTGGCCATCCACCGTAAGCCAGTTGATCAAGAACCACGTTATGTGCAGCATTTGAGATCGTATTTGGACCAGGATTTATAAGTGCTTGATCATCACGTAGCCTTCTATACCAATCCCCATATGTATCCATTCCAACGCCTGAAAATGGAAACTTCTCGCCCATGTTCCAGCCTGCTTGCCAGTACTCGCCACGAAGCGAGACTGAATTCTTATAAATTAAACTTGTAAGTGGTCCTTTTTGAAGCGCGCCTAGAGTTGCAACTACTCCACCGATCAACACGAAAAGTGAATAAATGCTCGGGATTAATGGGGATGAAAACTTCGATCTTAGGAAAAAGAATCCCACAAGTGCCATGCCACCAGCCGCAACAACAATTCCTTGAATCGCAGTCGATGACTCAATCTCCACAAAGGTGATTAAGAGCAAAACGATTGAGCCAGCTCTAAATCTCCAATTGAGATTCGGTTTAACTATGAACGCGAATAAAACGCTTGCAAACATTCCAAGAAATGCTCCAATAAAGTTTGGGTTACCAAACGTGCCCAGAATATTGCCGTATGGGTTGGTCCAGCCAACGAAATCTCCGAACGTAATGACCCATAATGAGTAAGCGACATTTACAGCGCCAGCGGCAAGTAGACCGTAGGAAACTTTTAGAAAGCTAGCCTTCTGGGATAGCGCTAAGGCTGAAATGAAAAGCAAGATAAGTAAGAGATAAGTTATGAGGCCAGAATTTCTTCCGTATGCGCCGTAGATGAGTTGTGACATCGGCGCGCCACTTTGCGCGACCGAATTAATCACTGTCAGTGAAAAAACAAACGCCAGGATGACAGCCGATTTGTGGCTGGCCCAGAGGTCTCTAGCCCCAAAAGAAAGGGCAAGCGTTATCGCCGCGCCAGCAACCCCCCCAAGAGCAAGTAGTTTTGTAACATTCACTGGATCGGTGACAGCGCCCCAAACTACGAAGATAGTTATAAAGGTTGAGCCAACCATCAATAGTCGGGCAAGTGCTTTTTCTGCAACCAGGTTCAACATGATCCCAATCTTACTTTCTACTCACTGACAAATTACCCACAAACTTGCCCTTAGAAGGCCGAAACCCGGCCCCCTCCGTAGAGGGAACCGGGTTTCGGTTCTAGATCGTTAAAAGATCGAGGCTATTTACTTCAGCTTTGATCTTACGAGCTTGGTTAGCGCGTTGATCTGCTTCTTTAGAGCGGCGATCAGTGTTGCTACCTGTGCTGATAGTTCAGCAACTGCATCTACTGCTTCCTGAGCCAAAGCTCCGGCAAGAGTTGCAGCTTCTGTAGCATCCAAAGCAGCATCAGTAGCATCTTGTGCTGCTGCTTCTGCTAGTTCTGCTGCAGCTATTGCTGCTCCACCATCTGATGAAATTACATCAGCTGAAATTGTGCGAGCAACAGCTGACTTAGCTGTTGTTGCCATTGTTCCAGTTGTGTACTTGAACACGAATGTTCCCTGGTATGCAGGCATGTAGACCTTGAAAGTCTGTACGCCTTTAGTTAGGCCAAGGCCGCTTCCAGTTAACTGTGTTCCAGTGATTGTTGCTGAACCTGTACCAAGTTGTGCTGGAGCAACGATTCCGCCTGTTGCGAATACTGTGTAAGTTTCGCCATCAGCAAGAACTAGGCCGGCCTTGTCGACAGGAGTTACAGAGATTGTTGCTAGTTCACCTGGAAGGTATGAAGCCTTGTCGAATTCAACCTTTATATCGTCAAGAGCTGCTGCTCCGCCACCAACACGCACTGATACAGCTGCTGCATTAACACCAGTTATGGCTGTTGCAGATGACTTTGTACCAATTGTGACTGATGCTGTTCCGGCTGCAACTGCAGACAGATCAACTAGGTAACCACCTTTAAGTACACTGTATGCAACTGACTGTGATGTGTAATTTCCTGAGATCTTTGTTGTATCTGAAGAAGTTACATAGAAGGTAACAGGTGTTGTCATGATGTTTGTACCTGCTGCATCAGCAAGCTTAACAAGAACAGCATCTGCGCCTTGTGCTGATGTACCAATAACAGCCTTTTCAACTGTAGCTGTTGCTGTTGTTGCATCACCGAAGAATGTAACTGTTTCAGTTGCGAGAATAACTCCAGCCTTTGATTGGATTTCAATTGTTGAAACGCCTGATGATCCATCGCCGTATACAGAAACAACGTTATCGCCACGAACTGCAATTGCACGTCCGCGAGCATCCGCTGTACCGCCACCTGAGGTAGCTGCATATGTAGTTGTAAGCGCACCAGAACCTAGAAGACCAGGGCCTGACTTAACAATTGCTGTGTAAGACTCACCGGTTGTTGTTACACCTGCTGCATTCTTCAAGGTTACCTTGATAAATGCTGCTGCATTAGCTGCTGCTGTCTGAGCTGTCTTAATAGCGGTCACAGTAGCATCTGAAGTTACCTGTGTATCTATGGCTGTTGTGATGATTGAAGTTGCAGAAGTTGCCACTACACTAGTCAAAGGATCAGCGGTAACGGTGATTGTCAATGTTACGTTTGAAGAGTTCTTGATTCCCCCACCGTTTGTTACTGCTGGTGCAAGAGTAAGAACGTATGTTCCAACTTTCACGCCTGCAGCTTGTGAACCGGTTGAAGCAACCATGTTGATGTTGAACTTTGCAGTTACGTACTTAGTATCAGCAGATGGTGCAACATAAGCAACCTGCGCCAAGTCGTCGCCTACAAGGCCTTGTGCCGCAGTCATTGCAACTGTGTCAACAAAAGCGTTTGAGGTTTCAGCCAGTGTCAACTGTGGAACAGCTGTGCTTCCTGCTGGTGATGATGTTACGTATGCAGTTACTGACATTGAGTCAGTAGTTACTGCACCGTAGAAAGCAAGAGTCGCAGTTGTAGCTGTCGATGTTTCGCTATCTTTCATTGAAGCTGTTGCAGATGAGATCGTTAGCGTGTCCGCTGAAGTTGCAGCCGTTGAAGGCACAACTGACATAACACCAAAGCCCAACGCCGCAACAGTTACAAGCGCAATGCGCTTGAAAGTTGTCTTTGTAGACATTTGTTTCCTTTCGATAGTCGATCTACGGACGATCCGTAGGTCGGCTCGAGTGCTAAATGCCTTCTCATATGAAATGAGAGAGCCTTTTTCACTCACTCGATACATCGCACGTGCTGATGTATCAAATTCCCCGCCGTGTATCCGGACGCGACGGAGAAATCTATTTAGGTGAAATTTCACGTGCTTCACCGTTCTACCTTTTACTTCTTCAACTCAGTCACAAGTACTGACTGAGATAAAATTTGTGTCTTGCCTGGATTTAACACAAGTCGAGTTGTAATTGACTTGATAGGACCTGTTAGGTCGAACCCACGGTTGCCCACGGGGATATAGAACTCTGAACTTGGGGTTGAGACTACGAGAATTCTAACGGTCAAAAGGTACTGCCCGTTGGACATACGCTCAAAATCGGCGGTTGTGGCGCCGAGCTTAAGCTGGGTCCAGCTGCCCTCCACACCGACTGATATCCCGTCTACCGAGTATCTGGTGCCGTTGCCATCGACTGTGATGTTCTGAGAGATCATCACATTTGGGCCACCGACTGCTGTGATGGCTTGGGTGGACAACTCTGTGCCGGCCTCAGTGGCTATCGGCGTATTTCGGTTGACGCGCATCGTGCCTAGGGCCCCATCATCGGTCGCAACAGTGAAACCTGTTGGGATGCCTTCTTCATCAAGGCCTGGGAATGCCAGCTTCGCTGATTTGATCGCCACGCCTGAAACCATTGTGCTCGACTTCTTGGCTGGCATTGAAATATCAGGTGTTGGGGCGCTTGCCTCAGCTGGCGCAGCCGCTTCAGGAGTTCCAGCGACTGGACCAGATGCAATCTCAGATGGTGCAGATGGGTTGATTACAACGCCTTCGCGACCGGTCATTGAGTTAAAGCCAAGGAATGCGGTCACAACAAGTAGCAATGAAAGTGCGACCTTAGAAGACTTTTGAGCAAGTTCTGCAGCCTTCTTATACGTAGTAGAAAGCATGTCGAGAGCGGTTAGGCCACGCTCTTCGTCGATAACGAGCTCTGAAAGCACGCGGCGAAGTGATGCGCGAGCGCGAGAAACAGTGTGGCGTACTGCAGATTCCTTGATTCCAAGTTCTGCGGCGATCTCTGAAGTTGAGCGGCCTTCCATTTCCCACATAACCAGCGCTGCGCGCTCTGCAGGAGAAAGCAGTGCCAAAGCCTGACGAATTATTGCTGCATCTTCAGCAGCAGAAAGTGCTTGTGAGTGATCGCCGTCTACTTGCCATGCAGCTTCAACTTCAGCCTGGGCATCATCGATAACCACGAGGTTAGGGCGGCGGCCTTCAAGACGGAATAAGTCGATGCAGAGGTTCTCGATAGTGCGGTGTAGATAAGAAAGAGCGTGATCGTTTGATTCAAGCTCTGGGGCTGCAAGCATGAACTTAATCAAGGCATCTTGGGTGATTTCTTCAGCCTTAGCTGAATCCTTTAGTACGCGATTAGCGTGGGCGAGAAGCTCTGAACGGTGCTCTGTGTAGAAAGCACCGAGCTCTGCGACGGTCCATACACGAGGACCTGCAGAGGCTGCAGAGGCTGCAGACTTCTTAAATGCCACTTTGGGACTTCCTTCTTAACCGGTTTTGTACTTCAGAAACACCCGTCGGTGCCTCTATAGCCTTCTACGAATCCTAGCCCCAGATGTAGCGGGGAAGGGACAAAACGGACATTTTGCCAGCTGATCTCCCGTTTAATTGAAACTGATTACGAAATCTGGTCGATTCTTGGCGTTTGGGGTGTCCATCCCATCGAGTGGTAACTCCTTTCGGTATTCCCGAGGAGTACGAATTGCCGGGTCTCTTAGCAGTGTGATCTCAAAAACTCTTGGAAAGCCATTCTTTCCAAGACCCTCAAAATTATTTGCGTGCAGATGTGAAAGTACCAGTCGCCCGGAAAGTTGATCAAGAAAATTCTTTAGTTGCTGTACATGTAGATCAAAATCATGAATCTCGATCAGAATGAATCCAAAACGCGATTGATGCTTGACTATCTGTTCCAGTATCTCCCATTCCGAGCCCTCAATATCAATCTTCAATCCAACTACAGAGTCGGTTGGAATTCTTGATAGCGCTTGATCGAAAGTTTCCCTGCTAATTCGCACTTGATGATGTTTGTTTCTTGGATTTCGATACCAGAATGAAAAATAGTTTGATAGTCGGCTAAATCGAGCTTTAACGCTAGCCCCAGATTCTCTGAACAAGAGTAGATTCACTACTCCATTAAGAGATTTTCTGACAAAGAAAGAAAGTGAAACGGTGTTGTCATAAATCTCAATTCTTGCGCTCCTATTGATCTGTGAAAAGGTGCTTTCGAATGACCAGTTCTCTCCTAAACCTAGGGAGAGTAAGGAATCTATATTTGTAATCACAGGCAAGGTCATCACGTAACCACCGTCAGCCAAATTGCCAACTCTTTCGAGATCTTCTACTACGACCGGCTGAAGAAAATGAAGTTCTTTAGGGCAGGCGACACGAATAAAATCATTCATTTTTAGTCGCTTCCAGAAAAATACTAACTCCGAACGGAATAAAGCCGAGCCAACGATCGGGGAGCAAAGCGATTCTAAGTAATGAACTCAGAAGAAAACCATCTTCTTTTAAATGAGAATTAATCACTTTCTTTCCTTGAATCTTTCTTTGGATAAAAGCAACCGGGAAAACTGTGGAGTAGGTATACCTTGCGGAATGCACCTTTAGTCCTGACTTTTCAACAAGCGTTATGAGCTCACTTCTGGTGTATCTTTTGTAGTGCTTCAAATAGATATCGTGACCACTCCATAAACTCATCATTGCTGGGACTGTAATCAAGAATGCGGAATCAATTTCTGCTTCAGTAACTATGTGAGTTAAGAACGTTTTATCGTCTTCAATATGCTCCAAGACATCAGTCAACAAAAAATGTGAAAAGCCGGAATAATTCGTTGACCGGCAGTAAAGAATGCCATTTAGCTTTGCCAGATCATTCTGATAGCCAGTGTCCACAGCGACCACATTATTGACAACTCCTTGTCTTAAAAGTTCTTTACTGAATAAAGCCGATCCGGCACCGATATCAACTAACGAACAATCAGCACTTAATTTCCACAATTTAGAATGTCTAACAAACCAAAATTTATGTCGGTAGTACCAATGTTTGATTGGATCTTTTAATTCATTTTCAATTAGATCCACTTTGGCTACTTCTTTCTTTTAAAAATTTTAGAACTTTTTGTCTTGCTACAAATAGCTCCAATAAAACAGAGAAGTAGTTCTTAAAATTCAATTTAGATCCGCTAATATCTCTCCAAAAATATAGCGGTTCTTCCCAAATTGATAAGCTTCCTTTGTTGTAAATCCCAATTCTCGTTAGAATCTCAATATCAACAAACCATCTGGTCGTAAATTCATCGCTAATCGAAAATCTAAAGGCATTTGAATTTGAGAAGAGTTTGTAACCACTTTGAGTATCGTAGGGTGCATCTTTCCATTTATTTGTGAGCAATGTTGCAATAATTCTTCCAAGGTAATGTCGCGAAACTTTGCGACTTATACTGCGTCCCGAAAGTGACACACGTGATGAAATCAATGCATCCAATTTGCCATCTGCAGAGTCATCTAATTTTTGAATTATTAGCTCCGCAAGTCGAAAAACATCATCTTTCCCAAACGCACCATCTGAATCTAGGTAACCCAGAGCTCTGATTTCTGATTCGTTCCGTGTTATCTCTGAAAACCCATGGCGGATAGCGTTGCCTTTACCCATATTTTTAGGAAGGTTAAGTACTTGAGCAGATTTTCCAGAGCAAAGTTCTTTAAGAATTCTGTGGGTATCATCAGAACTGCCATCATTCACAAATAGCCACCTAATTTGATTCTCGGTGGCAAGCATCTCTCTCCAATAGGCTATCGGAAAACGGTGTTCCTCGTTGAAGCAGGGAACAATTATCGCAACTGAATTAAGCATTTTTCTCGATTTGTGTTCGATGTTGTTTTTTGTGTGAGAAGTAAAGTACGAGAGATAGAAGAGTTAAGGCATAGGTGTACCGCCCATTGCTTCCTATGTACGCTACCGCGCTCAAGGAGTTCCAAATGAAAACTGATGAAAGCACGTGTAGCGCGAATTGATCGATATTTAGGCCGCCTCTTCTATCTCGCATGAACCTTCTTGCTGGACCTATAAAAAGAATAACTATGCAGAAGAAAAAGGAGAATAGGTGGAGAGAAATAGCTACATCATAAGCAAGTCGATATACCCCAAGTATTTTTGTTGAGATTGAATCGGCTGACAAAACGCTGATATTTCGTGAGTCTGAACCAATAAGTAACTTACTTCCAAAAAGTATTTTGTTTTGAATATAGGTAACCGGGTCGTTGATTATAAACTCTAACCATTTTGATTCTAGTTCTTCGTACTCTTTAAAATTTCCTGGTTCAATCAATTTGAAATCTACTTTAAATCCGGCTGATGAGGTGTTGTTTGCCTTTGTCAGGCTTAACCAAGTGTCGGGGCGATAGAGCTGGCAGACAAAATCATTATAATTTGGATCATTGGAGAAGATTTGGAGAGCTTTTTCAGCTCTTTCCCCTGTTCGCGTGTTTGTTGTGTAGCAGTAAGTTGCGGCGGCGTCCATCAACATAACTTGCTGCTGCGGAAAACTCTCTTCTAATTGCAACCCCTTTGCTGCGGCGTACTCGATGGCTAGAGGAGCAATCGTTATTGATAAAATGATTCCCGTGGTGGTCCAACGTGCCAGCCGAATTTTATTTGTTTTTAGAACCATCAAGATTAATGGAAGGATCGCGAACGATAGCCAAGGCCGAAAACTCATGCCAATACAAATGATCAATAAGGGCCAAACCGTATGAATAATTCGTCGTTGTTTCGATAGCAAAGTATTTAGAGACGCAAAACCAAATATCAATAAACTAAACATCAATCCGTCGCGGGTCATCTGAGAGCCAAAAGTTAGAGATGAATAGATGGCCAAATATTTAATGGCCTTTACTCTAGCTGTTTGTACGCCTGTCGGAAGGATTTTATTTAAAGCTACAGCTGTTAACACAATTTGAAATACCGCTAGCCAGATTTGCCATCTAAATCCGAAACTCGGGATATGCGCATAGATGAGCGTGGATACCCCACCCCAAAAGTCGGTTCGAGCTCCATCAAGATAGTTATTCCGTGCATTAACGATATCTTCACCATAAAAACTCGGAATTTGCAGAAATAAAGCTGCTGCTGCGAGTATGAAAACGGAATTAACTCTCTCAAAAGCAAATGAAGTTGCTCGCCTTGCTGCTGCAGCGTTCACATTCGCAGCCCCAACTGGTTGATTACAGATCTTCTATATGCATTTACTTTTGGATTTGATAGGAATATTTTTAGATCTTCTGGAGTTCCAAGTCCGTGAACCCCAGTCTCAACGTCACCTACGTTGTACGTCAAAATTGAACCGCCTTGCTTAATCAAGTAGTTGTACGAAGGCGCAACGTAAAACTCTCCATTGACTTTAAACTCGTCTTTCTTCATAGAATTAATGGAATCAGTTGCAAGTTTCATTGATTTCCAGCCATAAACGCCCACGGTTGCCTCATCTGAAACTACAACCTTTTCAACAACATTTATTATCTTTCCTTCTGCACTTCTTTCCAAATATGACCACTTACTATCAGAAGCGGTCATCGTAAGAATTTGTCCCTCGCAATTTCCCTCCCTAACCATTCTGACAAAATCAGAAATATCAGAAGATACAAACTGATCAGAGTTGGCAGAAAGTACAGCTTCGTCGGCCGGGATTTGATCTAGGGCGTACTGCAGTGGCGTGTCTGCGCCATCCGTGAGATTTTCTAGCTCAATGAAATGGAACTTGTTTTTAATCCGCGAAATGAGTGGTTCTAGATTTTCGGGAACTTGATCCATTTTTCGCGTGATAATCCAAATATCGTCTTCTGCTTCTAATTTAAAATTTGCAATTACCCATCCGACCATTGGTATGCCCAGTATGGGAATCAGGGGTTTCGGAGTCTCTATTCCCACCGCTCGAAATCTGCTTCCTAGTCCAGCAGCTGGAATAACTAAATTTAACTTCATTTTTAGCCCAAAACTTTGTCATTTGGCAAAGATGGCGTTTTCACGCAAACTAGTGAGGAATCTGTGATCGATTCAAATTCAGCGAATTCTCCCGGTGGAATTGTTATTACATCGCCAGCGGAAAACAAAGTTCCACCTAATCGAATTTGGCCTTCAACTACTACTGTAATCTCCGTGGCGATATTCTGTTTATGAAGTGGCTCTTTTTCGCCTGCCTTGAACCACTTTACGGCGATCTCGAATTCTTTAGACGCAAGAACCACTGGTGAAAAATTCCCAACAAACCAACCTTTTGTGTATTGATCAATTTTGTTGATTTGCATTTCTAAACCTCTTTTCCGAATCCAAAGCTTCTTTGTAAGTGGAAAATCTATAGTATTTATCTTCATTAATTTGAAAAAGAGAAGGGTTAATTCCTTTTACAACTGCATAATTCAAGGCTGGGGCTAAGAAAAACATGCCGTTTGTTTGAATATTGTTCATAATTGCCCATTCTGCACACTCAATAAATAGATGCGCTGTCCTAAAGTAGAATAAGCCGGCAGTCGCTTTGGAACTAATTACCTTCTTCTCGCATACTTCAACCAATTTTTCGTCCACCATGCGAACGTATGAATACATGGGATTTTGCGAGTCAAATACCACTAGTGATATCTCTGATTTTGATTGTAGCGATTGCAAGTTAAATTCGTCATAATTCTTTTTTGCAATTAAAGCATCTCCCGGCACTATAAAGATTGGGAGGTCAAGATTGCAATCACGAATTGCGATTAAAGCAGAAATCAGCGCACCCTTAGTATTCCCAATCTGAACACTTACAAGTGGTGTTTCATCATCAGTTGAATTGATTTTTAAATCGGGGGTAGCCAAGTATGTTGTTCCCGATCCATAAGTTTGAGTAACTCTCTGAATAAGTTGTTTGCCCGCAATGTCAAATTCATACTTGCTTACTTGACTACCATTAGGGAGTGAAAATGAAGATCCACCTGCAGCTAGAATTAGGGTGTTGTGAGGCT
>JAQCAO010000007.1 GCA_027731885.1 Actinomycetota bacterium
GGAACAACAGTCGAAAGATCTAGCTCGATATGTTCAGAAAAACGCGGGCTAACTGCTGGGTCGTGCCACATTCCCTGTGCCTTCGCATATTTCTCAACCAGTTCAATTTGGTTAGCGCTGCGACCAGTCAAACGTAGATAGCGCAGAGTCTCATCATCAATAGGGAAAATTGCACAAGTAGAACCGTATTCAGGGCTCATATTTCCAATAGTTGTTCGATTAGCCATTGGTACTGAAACTACGCCCGGACCATAAAATTCTACGAACTTACCGACAACGCCATGCTTTCGCAGCATCTCAGTAATTGTCAGCGCCATATCAGTTGCAGTTGTGCCGACGGGCAACGCCCCACTTAATTTAAATCCTACAACGCGCGGAATCAGCATTGAAACGGGTTGCCCTAGGAGAGCTGCTTCTGCCTCAATTCCACCAACACCCCATCCGAGTACACCTAAACCATTGACCATGGTTGTGTGTGAATCGGTACCTACGACGGTATCTGGGTAGGCGCGCAGAACACCATTGACGCTGCGCGTCATTACTACACGTGCGAGATATTCAATATTTACTTGGTGAACAATTCCAGTCCCTGGTGGAACTACTTTAAATTCATCAAACGCGCCTTGTCCCCAGCGTAAGAAGCGATAGCGCTCACGATTACGCTCATATTCAATGTCAGTGTTCTTCTCAAAAGAATCTTTTCCGCCGAAGTGATCGGCGATTACCGAGTGATCGATAACGAGTTCAGCAGGAGCTAAAGGATTGACCTTTGTTGGATCCCCGCCTAGTTCAACTATTGCTTCGCGCATGGTCGCAAGATCAACTATGCACGGAACGCCGGTGAAATCTTGCATTACGACACGTGCCGGGGTGAATTGAATCTCGGTGTCAGGCTCTACCGCAGGATCCCATTGGGCAAGTGAGTTAATGTGATCGGCGGTGATGTTAGCGCCATCTTCAGTGCGCAATAGATTTTCAAGGAGTACTTTGAGCGAGAAGGGTAGATTTTCTGCGCCAGCGATATTTGAGATATCGAAGATTTCAAAGTCTTGACCGGCAACGTTTAAATTCTTCTTAGCGCTAAATGAATTCTTACTCATACCCATCCTTAACTTAATTTATCTTGACGTCAAGATACCTTAACTCGAGTAAAGAGCGCAACTGTTTCAATATGGTGTGTCATTGGAAAGAGGTCAAAGGCGCGTATTTTGGTAGCTTCAAATCCAACTTCGCTTAGATATGTCGTGTCACGAGCAAGCGCCGCTGGATCACAAGCAACGTAAACAATAGAACGTGGCTTAAGTTGGGCCATCGCCATTACTACCTCTCTGCCGGCGCCTTCTCGAGGCGGGTCTAGAACAATCACATCAGCCCGAGTAAAACGCGGCAATAATTTGGCGACATCTCCAGTATGGACTTTAACGCTCTTCGAATTAGCAAAATTACGAAGCGCATCTGCGGTTGCGCTCTTACTTCCTTCTACTAAATCAACTCGCCCGCTCTCGCCAATCAAATCCAAGAATTGAGAGGTAAAGAGACCTACCCCTCCGTAAAGATCCAGAAGCTGATCTCCAACTTTTACATCCGCAAATTCCTTCACCACTTGCGTCAGCACGGCAGGCGCTAACTTATGGCTCTGCCAAAAAGATCGCTGTGAAACCTCCAAATTAGATCCATTGATTGAGTATTGACCTACATCTGGACCCTCACTCGTTCGAACTGGAGTCTCATCGCGGGTATATCCGGTTGCGATAGTTCTATCGCCGGTCGTGGAGAGAGAAACTTCGACACGTAGGTCACCCTTCCATTTACGCGCACTTAGCTCTTGATATCCAATCTCTGGCTGCAGGATCCGACAGTCGCTGACGGGAACCACTTTATTACTTCGCGCCTGCTTAAATCCTAAATCTCCGCTTCGAGTTGTAACTGCGTTGAAGCGAGTGCGATATCCAAGCGGTGGACCAACTTCTTCAACGCTCACGTGTATTTCACGTTTAGCTATACGAGAAAATTGCTCTGTGATTACTTCTTCTTTCAGCGATCGTTGTCGCTCGAGAGAAATATGTTGGAAATCGCAACCACCACAGCCTGCGCGGTGCGCGAATTGACAAGGTGCACTTACGCGATCAGTAGAAGGCTTTACAACCCTCACGACATCTGCGCGATTGAAAGAGCTGCCTGTTCCAGTTATCTCGATTTCTACTTCTTCGCCAGGAATTGCGTGTCTTACGAAGATGACCGCGCCTAGGTGGCGTGCAATGAAGTGACCGCCATGAGCTACTTTCTCAATGGTTACGGCAAAGCGATCTCCCACCGCCAGAGCGACGCGTTCTGCGGATTTACTCTGGTCAGCCCCATTAGATGTCATATAGATAAGAATAAGGGTGTAAGTTAAACCTTGTGCACGTTGTGATCATGGGATGCGGTCGCGTTGGTTCTTCATTAGCCACCGAACTTGAAGCCGCTGGACATTCTATTTCGATAATTGATCAATCCCGAGAAGCTTTCCGCCGCTTAGGCCCAGATTTCAAAGGCCGCACTGTCACCGGCGTGGGATTCGATAGAGATACGCTGCTCGAAGCTGGAATTGAAACAGCCGATGCATTTGCTGCGGTGAGTAATGGCGATAATTCAAATATTCTCGCAGCGCGCGTGGCTCGCGAGACTTATGGCGTTGCCAATGTGGTTGCTCGTATTTATGATCCAGGGCGCGCAGAAATTTATCAACGCTTAGGAATTCCAACGGTGGCAACAGTTATCTGGGCAACCGATCAGATTCTTCGCCGCCTGGTTCCTGAAGGTTCAAGATCTGAATGGCGTGATGCTAGCGGCTCAGTTCAACTTTGCGAGATGCACCCCCATAAAGACTGGTTTGGAATGGCGATCACCGAAATTGAAGAAGCCACCGGTGCAAGAGTCGCATTTATTACTCGCTTAGGAGACGGTCTGATTCCTGATCCACATTGTGTTTTACAAGAAGGCGACTTGCTTCACGTCACCGTCAGAGATGAAGAGATTGATAGAGTCGAAGAGATACTTGCTCGCTCACCCGAGGAGCCTTCATGAGAATTGCTATTGCTGGGGCCGGAAATGTCGGTCGCGCTATTGCCCGCGAACTACTAGATAATGGACATCAGGTTTTACTAATTGATCGTGATCCAAAAGCGCTAAAGATGGAATCTGTGCCTGATGCGGAGTGGTTGATGGCAGATGCTTGTGAGATCACTGCTTTAGACAAGGCGGTTCTAAATAACTGCCAGGTCTTGGTTGCCGCTACTGGTGATGACAAAGTTAACTTAGTAACTTCGCTTCTGGCAAAGACCGAGTACGGAGTCCCTCGCGTGGTTGCGCGCATTAACCATCCGAAGAATGAATGGCTATTTGATTCTTCTTGGGGCGTTGATGTGGCTGTATCTACCCCAAGAATTATCTCCGCTTTAGTTGAAGAAGCGGTCAGCGTTGGCGATGTAGTGCGCTTATTCTCTTTCCGTAAAGGTCAGGCAAATTTAGTGGAACTTACCCTTCCAGATACTTCTAGCTGCATCGGAAAGACCGTTGAAGAAATAACACTTCCAGATGATGCTTCACTTGCGGCAATCGTCCGCGATGGCCGAGTAATTACACCGACCCCTACTGATGTATTTAGCGCAGGAGATGAATTACTCTTCGTGGCATCTGCAACGGCTGAAGGCCTGATCAAATCTTGCTTTATCGCTAATTAACTATCTTTTAGCTCTCTTTTGCCTTTGTCGTAGGTACGCTTTTTAAAATCATCCAGGATCCATATGCCGTTGCCAGAAATAGTGGATAACCCATCGCAAGATTTACAGTTCCCAGTAAATTAACGTTGCTACTGCGATAAATTGGATACTGCACCACAATCCGTGTGAAGAACATTAAAACCCAGAGCCAGCTGGCGCGCTTATATGCTCGAGCGCGTGCTGGATCTTTCCTCCACGATAAATTCTCTCCCAATATCGGACCGAGCAAGAGTCCAAGAATTGGCCAACCAGCTAAGTTTGCGATCAGGTAGACGCTGCCATAGCCCAAGTTGGTAAGAAGTTTTGGTATGTAAAGATCGCTGGGATTACCTGTTCGATTGGCAAACCATGCACAAATCAGCGCTCCAATAAAGCCAGAGACTGCGTGCTGAATCGTGTCGCGCTTTGCCAGACGAATGATCGTTAAAGATGCAGAGACGATAAGAGATGCGAGAAGGGCTGTACGGAGATCATCTGCAACATTGAATACAACCAGGAATACAACCGATGGAATTCCGGAATCGATTAGCCCCTTCTTGCCCCCAAAAGCGGTAAGGACTTTATCTTTATCTGAGCCGCTCGAGCCAATTGGTAAATTACTCATCAGCTCCCCGTAGATCCAAATCCACCTGTGCCACGGCCTGATCCTGGCAGAGTCTCCACTTCAATAAATTCCGCGCGTTCTACTTGCTGAATAACCAACTGTGCGATGCGGTCACCGCGCTTAAATGTGACGCTCTCGTTCGGGTCGTGGTTGATCAGAATAATTTGTAGCTCCCCACGAAATCCTGCATCTACCGTTCCGGGTGAGTTAACCATTGTGACGCCGCTTTTAATCGCCAAACCAGATCTTGGATGCACCAAGGCAACATAGCCATCTGGAAGGGCAATTGAAATTCCGGTAGGAACTAATTTCCGCTCTCCAGGTGCCAGAGTTACATCTACTCGCGCGAATAAATCAGCGCCAGCATCTCCCCCTTTGGCATAATTAGGAAGCGGTAGGTCTCTATCTAAGCGAGTGATTAAAACTTTTACTCCCATTATGGATTGATCTCAAATTCTGGATCGACAAAGGCCAAAATCTCGGGGGTCTTGGCGATATGTTCTAGATATTCTTTAGGAGCATTATCTAAGAAATGTGACATCGGAACTATGACAAAGAGGGCTGCAGCTCTAACTGCGATTTCGCCGTCGGGTCCATCTAGTCGACCTTCCGCTTCGGTGTAAACCTTGCGATTTACTTGTCCAGTAATTCGCGCAGTTATATGCAAAGTTGTCCCCATCGGAACTGGCTTGAGAAAATCTGTTTCTAACCGTGCGGTGACTGCAGGTGAACGAATCAACCACATTAACTTGCCGAGCGCTTCATCGAAGGCGAGTGAGAGAAGACCACCATGGGCTAGCCCTGGCGCACCTTGATGATTTTCGGTGACGGTAAATTTCGCTGTTAAATCTACTCCAGCACCGGCTTCTGCAACTAAGTGAAGACCTGTTGGATGTAACTCTCCACATCCAAAGCAATGGCCAAAGTGTGAAGGAATCTTGGTGCCAATCTCAGGCGCTTTGCCATGGCGCTGCGGAATCATCGCCCCCTCTGGCGGGGTGGTGCTCGCCACTCGACTCATACCAACACTTTACTTCAATTAGACTCCAATAGTGATATTCAAAGAAGTGCTTCGCCCGCCTATCTGGCTGCTCGCCTTCATATATTTTCTTTTACTATCTCTGGTCATAGCAATTTGGGCCGCATTTGATACCTCGGCGGCAGTCGCAGCCCTGATGGCGGCAACGGTCACACTTATCTACGCAGCAATTTCAATGCGTTCATCGATTTTAATTGATGAAAGAGGACTGCGCATTGATCGAGCACATATCGATTTAAAATATATAGGTAGCGTTGATGTTTTAAATACATCCCAGATGCGGCTCTTGCGTACTCGCGACGCTGATCCTGCTGCATAAATTCTGGATTTCAACTGGTGTGAAGATCACCGTTTTAGATCCACGAGATCCGACTCCTTATTGGCTGGTAACGAGCAAACGCGGCGATGAGATCGCCGCGCTGCTTAAGAGATAAAGGTTTAGTTACTTAACTGCACTCTTTACAGACCGCTTTCGCTCCCTCGCCTTTAGCGAGTTGGGTTATGTGGTGCACCAAGAAACAACGTGAACAAGTAAATTCATCGACTTGTTTTGGAACTACGCGCACCGCAAGTTCTTCGCCGGATAAATCCGCGCCAGGCAGTTCAAGGTTCTCTGCCGCTTCGGCCTCATCAACATCTATCTGACCGGATTGAGCATCGACGCGCTTAGCTTTGAGTTCTTCAAGCGACTCCTCATGGAGTTCCTCATCCGTTTTTCGGGGGGTGTCGTAATCTGTTGCCACTGCTCTCACCCGCCTTCCATAAAATCAATTGGATTCCCAATTGAGAATCTTCGTAACAGGGCGAATGTTCGCGCACTTATCCGTTATTACGCGTTACAAGCTGCGGCGTGTCGCTTATATTCCCACTTTTCTAAGCATATGAGGGCTATCTCTGATTAATGGAGCGCTTCCTCTATAGCTTTTGCGAGCCCACCATCCACCAGAGCGCGCATCTGAGTGCCCGTCTCAACGTATTCTTCGCTGAGAATTTCACCGCGCTCGTGGACGGCGCTTACTAAATCACCGCGCTCGTAAGGAATTAACGCATTTATCTCTACATTGGGATGTGGCAGAGATTTTTCAATTGCGCGGACTAAGCCATCTATACCAAACCCTGTTCGTGCAGAGAATGCGAAACTGTTCTTCTCTTTCCGCAAAATCTCCATAACCACTTCTGGATCTGCGGCATCCACCTTATTAATCGCGATTATCTCTGGTATCTCTGATCCACCAATTTCATTGATAACTTCGCGAACAGCGCGTATCTGTTCAAATGGATCTGGGTGCGATCCATCTACTACATGCACAATAAGGTCAGCGCCTGAAACTTCTTCCAACGTTGATTTAAAGGCATCGATTAATTGGTGTGGCAGATGTCGGACGAATCCCACAGTATCCGAGAGGGTGTAAATGCGCCCTTCAGAAGTCTGTGACTTTCTAACTGTTGGGTCGAGGGTTGCAAAGAGCGCATTCTCAACCAACACACCAGCATCGGTTAATCTATTTAGGAGTGAGGACTTGCCTGCATTTGTATATCCTGCGATTGCTACAGATGGAATGTTAAATCGCTTGCGTTCCTGCCGTTTAGTGTCACGAGAAACTTTCATCTCAGCGATCTCGCGCCGTAGCTTTGCCATCTTGTCGCGAATGCGACGGCGATCAGTCTCTATCTTGGTCTCACCTGGACCACGACCACCAATTCCCGCTCCACCCGCAGCACGACCGCCAACTTGGCGCGAAAGTGAATCACCCCAGCCGCGCAGCCTTGGAAGAAGATAGGCGATCTGCGCTAATTCAACTTGAGCTTTTCCTTCTTTACTCTTGGCATGCTGGGCGAAGATATCCAAGATAAGTGCGGTGCGATCTACAACTTTTACCTTTAATTTATCTTCCAATTGACGCAGTTGAGAAGGAGATAACTCTCCATCACAAATAACTGTATCTGCGCCCGATGAAAGAACAATCTGGCGCAATTCAATTACCTTTCCAGAGCCAATATATGTTGCAGGATCTGGTTTATCGCGTCGTTGAATAATGCCTTCTAAAACTTCTGAACCCGCAGTTTCTGCCAGCGCCTTTAACTCGGCAAGTGAATTCTCCGCCATCTCAGCGCTACCTTCAGTCCAAACGCCAACGAGCACAACTCGCTCAAGTTGTAATTGTCGATACTCTGCCTCGGAAATATCTTGTAACTCAGTAGAAAATCCCTTAACGCGGCGCAAAGCGTGGCGATCGGCGAGATCCGGTTGTGATGAAACTTCAAGTTCACTTTCATCGGCATCGAAATCTGCCGCTACCCGCGCACTTTCGCGAAGCAACTCTTCAAAGAGATCGTTATTGCGTGGGTCTTCGTCGATCATGCATCCTGCAAAAATCGAGTTAAATCGTGATCTGCAATTAAGAGCGCTGGGCCAGTTAGCGTTGCGTTGGAATGCGGATCAATATCGACAACTAACCTTCCACCGGGCGGGTAAATCACCCAGCGCGCGGGCAAATTCTCTTTTAAATGAATAGTCGCAGCCAGTGCAACAGCGCAAATTCCGGTACCGCAGGATCTTGTTTCACCGCTGCCCCGTTCGTGTACCCGCATCTTGGCCTCGTGGTTTGGCATAACTTCTACAAATTCAACATTTACACCTTCCGGATAAGTATCTTTTGGACGAACCACGGGGGCATCCTTGAGCGATCCAACATCTTCAATTTTTTCAACAAAAACCACTGCGTGTGGATTACCGACGTTAATGTTGTAACCATTCCAAATCTTGCCTTCAACAGATGCGGTGATTTCCTCATTCTCATCACTGACTTTGCCCATATTGACTGAAATATCATCAACTTTTGGAACTCTTAAGTGCTTGACGCCATCTCTGGTATTTATGGCAAAAATTCCCTCAGGTTGATGGCCACGTTCGACTAAATAGCGAGCCATCACTCGAATCCCATTGCCACACATCTCAGCCAGTGACCCATCGGCGTTGCGATAATCCATAAACCATTTTTCATCGCGTTTAGTGATCCGGATTAGGCCATCAGACCCAATTCCAGTCTCGCGATTACAAATCGCTGCAGTCTGAGCGGTAGTTATTGAAATCTCATCGGCGGGATCGAAGATAAGAACAAAATCATTCTCGGTGCCATGGCCGTATGTTCCAATTACTTTATCAATCATGATGCTGTTGAGTTTATCTTCTTAAGTACCGTTTCCAAGCGTGGTTGCGTTGGGGAGATCCAATTTATCCGCGCATCACGTGAGAACCAGGTTTCCTGCCGTCTGACATATTGGCGCGTGGCTCTCTTGGTCTCTTCAATCGCCAAAGTCTCAGAGATTTCACCGCTTCGCATGGCGATAATTTGCGCGTAACCCAAGGCCCGTCGCGCTGTCGTGGCTTTAGTGATTCCCTCATCGATTAAACGATCTACTTCTGCTACAAAACCTATCTCCCACATGCGATCGACGCGAGCTTCTACACGCGCACCAAGTTCTGCTCTGTCCATAACCAGTCCAAACTGCAGGGCATCTGGATAGAGCGAACTATCTTCGCGAGGTAAGTTTGCGGTGAAAGGTTGGCCGGTTATCTCAATAACTTCCAGTGCGCGAATTACTCTCCGCTCATTTTGTCTATCTATCGCCGCTGCTGCCACTGGATCTAACTCTTCTAGCCTTTGAAATAGCTGCACGATTCCAAACTCCTTTGCCTCTTCCGTCAGCCTTTGGCGTACGACTGCATCGGTATCGGGGAAATTCAAATCATCCAAAATCGATTTAATATAAAGTCCAGTACCGCCCACGATAATTGCGTGCTTGCCCTGGCCATGAATTGCTTTAACCGCTTCGCGAGCCAACCCTTGGTACCAAGCAACGGTGGAATCCTGCGTTACCTCCAAAACATCAATCATGTGGTGTTCGATCCCACCTCGTTCTGTCGGCGTTAACTTGGCAGTGCCAATATCCATCCCCTTATAAATCTGCATTGAGTCAGCATTAATTATCTCGCCGCCAATTTCTGTAGCTAAAGAAACCGCTAAATCACTCTTTCCAGTTGCGGTAGCGCCACAGATAACTATCGTCTTCATTTAATAGTTGGTATTCCGAGCATGGTTGGTGAAGGTCCAGACTGTGCTTCGCGCGTAGCGTAGGCATCTCCCCCGCGCGTTTTGATATGCGCATCTTCTCTTCCAATCAAGTAATGTGCGGATGCATCTGTGATTGTGACATCTACGAAGTCACCAGCTCTTGCCTTACTTGTCGCATCAAAGTGCACCAGGCGAAAATCTTCCGTCTTTCCCGTCAATCGAGATTGGGCGGCGTCGCGTCGGCCTTCGGCCTCAGAAACAAGGGCGCGATGTTTAGTGCCAATCGAGCGCTGATTGACGCCAAGTGAAATTTTCTGCTGATGTTCGTGCAAGCGCGTATATCGTTCACCGACCACTGCTTCAGGGACTTGATTTAGCATCACACCAGCAGGAGTACCTGGTCTAATTGAATATTTATAGGTGTAGGCCGCGGCAAATTGCGCTTGCGTCGTTAAATCTAACGTTGCTTGGAAATCTTCTTCCGTCTCGCCGGGGAATCCAACAATAATGTCGGTAGTAATCATCGCCTCGGGCATCGCTTGGCGGACTCGCTCTAAAATTCCCAAATATCTACTGCTGCGATATGAGCGGCGCATTTCTTGGAGAATTCGATCTGATCCAGATTGCAGCGGCATATGTAAATGCGGCATCACATTTTTAGTCGAAGCCATAACTTCAATCACATCATCAGTGAAATCTCGCGGATGTGGGGACATAAATCGAACGCGTTCTAGGCCTTCAATTTCGCCGCATTCGCGCAGTAAATTTGCGAAGGCGCTGCGATCGCCAAAATCAACACCGTAGGCATTTACATTCTGACCCAAGAGAGTAATCTCGATTACACCTTGATCAACCAGGGCGCGTATCTCTTTCAAAATATCTGCGGCGGGGCGATCTTTCTCTATTCCCCGTAAAGTTGGAACGATACAGAAGGTACAGGTGTTGTTACAGCCAACTGATATTGAAACCCAAGATGTGAATACAGAGAGCCTTCGCGCCGGTAGCGTAGATGGGAAGTGTTCTAGCGCTTCTAAAATCTCTATCTGAGATTCTTCTTCAATCCGGGCGCGCTCGAGTAAGACCGGAAGTGATCCAACATTATGAGTACCAAAGACCACATCTACATATGGTGCTTTCTTTAAAATTATCGATTGATCTTTCTGGGCTAAGCAGCCCCCCACCGCAATCTGCATATTGGGGTTTGCTTTCTTAATCGGTGCCAGGAAACTCAAATTTCCGTAGAGCTTGTTATCGGCATTTTCCCGAACCGCACAGGTGTTAAAGACCACGAGATCAGCTTGCACCCCGGGAGTCACAGGAACGTAACCAGCCTCATCCAATAACCCAGCGATACGTTCAGAATCATGAACGTTCATCTGGCAGCCATAAGTTTCGACTGTGTATGTGCGGGTCATATGGGTAAGAGTAACGCGGTGTCTAGAGAGGCAAAACCTCAAAAGTTAAATCACTCCGGTCAATTAGAAGAATTGAATGGTTAGCAAGGCGGCTCCAATGGTCCTTGCCCCAACCAGTCGAAGCCACTCTGATCGCACCGTCAGCTGCGCTGTAGCGGAGTTCGTAATGGCTATCTACGGTCCATTCGGTTGAGTCTCCTTCATTAAACTCACAAACCGCGACCATGTGGTCTGGGGTAAGAAGCATGCAATTTATGCTCGTAAAGTCGCAATTTGCGGAGATGGCTTTCACCGCTTTGCGGACCCCTTCAACTAGGCCTAACTCATCTATCGCCGTTAGCACAGCAAAGAAATAACGTTCGCTATCTGTAGTAGAAGTAAATACTGATAAATACCTTGGATCTATCAATTGCTCAATTGCGGTGATCGATTTAATCGTTCCGTTGTGCATGAAAGAGTAATCGCCAAAAATAAATGGATGATTATTAGATAAATCGACGCTGATCCCTTTGGAAGCTAGGCGCAGATGTAGAAGCGCTCCATCAGATTTTAAGCTGTTGGCCGAATCTTGGAATTTCGCACTATCTGCGGCCAAGGTTAAGTCTCTGATCAAAGTTGTTTGACGACTCTCGGCAGAGCGAGCGGAAATTCCCCAGCCGTGCTTATGCTCTTTCGAGAGTTGAACAAAATCTTGAAATCCAGATCCGACAACATCCGCAAAGGTTCGCTCTTGATTGGCGACAAACCCTAGCAATCTGCACATGACGCAAATCTATCGCTGAAACTTACTTTTCAATACGAATTGGAGATTGACCGCGGGCCACAAGCCTCTCAAAATGAACTTCGCGCTTATCGTTAAAGATCTCCGCTTCCTTCGTTGATTTATCCAAGAAGGAAGTGAGTTCATCGCGCGCTACTAGGCCATCACCAGAAAGATCATTTCGCTCAAAGACATTCCAAGCGCGTAATACTGGAGATACAACATCATCTAAATGCTGTTGTAGATCGTAGATTCCAGCTAGCGCGATCTGAACCGCCTTGCGACCAAAGCCTGGCATATTGGCACCTGGCATATCAAAGTTAGTGACTACATCGGCGATCGCGCGCATTGCCGCGTTTGGTTCCATATCTAGGGCTGCCGAGAGGGTATTGCGGTAGAAGAGCATATGCAGATTCTCATCGAGAGCCACCCGTTGCATCATGTTTTCAGCGATTGGATCATCAGAGATTTTCCCAGTATTACGATGCGAAATGCGCGTCGCTAGCTCTTGGAATGAAACATAAGCAATTGTGTGCAACATATCGTTTTCATATGGAGTTTGATAACCAAGTGACATATGTGCCATACGCAGATCCTCTAATTCGTATGGATCGACCCCGCGAGTAGCCATCAGGTAATCACGGATCACGATTGCGTGGCGCGCTTCTTCTGCGGTCCAGCGCTCAATCCAATTACCCCAAGCGCCATCCCGACCCATAGAAATTGCGATCTCGGTGTGATAGCTCGGCAGATTATCCTCAGTTAGAAGATTTAAAATTAAGGAATCTTGCGCCACAGCAGAAAGGCGAGAATCTTTTGCTTCCCAAGCATCTCCGTTTAAGGGACCCGCATAATCGCGGCCTTGCGACCATGGAACATACTCATGCGGATACCAGTTTTTTTGAACAGATAGGTGGCGCTCTAGCTCGACTGCAACAACCGGCTCTAAGTCGCGAATTAAACGCGATTGAATCTTTGCCGCTTCTTCACTCATAGGTGAACGCTACGGGAAAAGTGTGGTTACTGACGAGTTATATATTCTTTTTGGCGCGCTTTTGAGCCTGTAATTCGCGCCACTTGGCGATTTCGCCGTGATTTCCGCTTAATAAAATCTCAGGAACACCAAATCCACGCCATTCTTGCGGCTTTGTAAAATTGGGGTATTCGAGATACCCATCAGAATTATGCGACTCTTCAGCAAGAGATTCTGGATTGCCCAACACCCCCGGAATCAACCGAGTGATCGCTTCAATCATTACTAGCGCAGCAACTTCTCCCCCACCTAAGACATAATCTCCGATCGAAACTTCGTGCACCCGCACTCCTGAATTAGCAAACTGTGGCTGTGAATAGAATTGCCGCACTCGATCATCGATTCCCTCATAGCGACCGCAAGCAAATACCAAATGTTCTCGCTTTGAGAAATCAGCTGCCATTGCTTGAGAAAAACGCCTTCCGGCAGGGGTAAGAATTATTAGATCAGCATCTGAAATTAAGAGTGGATCTAAAGCCTCTCCCCAAATCTCTGGGAGCATCACCATTCCAGCGCCACCGCCATATGGAGTGTCATCTACAGTGTTGTGATTATCGCTAGTAAATGAACGTAGATCGTGAATCTGCAGATCTATTAAACCCTTATCCTGCGCTTTCCCTAATAAGGATAGTTGAGTTGGCGCAAAGTATTCAGGAAAGATGGTTACAGCATCAATCTTCATTTACCCACCTGGCTTTCGTAAAAGTCTGGCGGCACCACAGTCATCCGTTTAGCTTTGATATCAACTACCAGTTAGATTTGGTGAACAAAGGGAATTAGAACTTTGCCACTTTCGGTTTTTATAGAAAGCACATCTTGTCCTGGCAGATTGAGTACATCAGTGACTTCACCAAATAAATCACCGTCTACTAGGTAGGCCTGGCAGCCGACTAGCTGAAGAACGTGATAATCATCTTCTTCAAATCCTGGCTCATCGATATCGACTTGCGAAAAAAGAAGTACATCGCGCAACTTTTCTACAGAATTGCGGTCATCGATTCCCTCAAATCCCAAGAGGAGAATCCCATTGTGTACGCGTCCAGATTTCACGGTTAAATCGCCGTGGCTATCTGTTTCAAGTTTTGCTCCGATAGCGAAACGTTCTTCTGCTAAATCGGTGCGAACTTCAATTGTCGCTTCGCCAAGAATTCCATGAGCGCGACCGATGCGTCCTACATTAAGGCGCATTGCCAATTGACTTTTTATCGAGCCTCGTCGGTATCGATGAGATCAACGCGAACCGTGCGACCTGCAATAGCGCTTACGACTGTGCGTAGCGCCTTTGCAGTGCGACCGTTACGGCCAATTACCTTGCCGATATCTTCAGGATTGACACGAACTTCTAGAGTTGTGCCGCGACGGTGGGTCTTCTCCTTGACGATGACATCTTCAGGATTATCAACGATTCCTTTAACGAGGTGCTCGAGCGCTTCGTCCATCATTGTTATTCGGCAGCCGCTTCTGTTGCAGGTGCTTCTTCAGCAACTACCTCTGCAATTGGCGCTTCAACTGCGGTTTCAGCCACAACTTCTGCAGTCGCAACCTCTGCCACCTCTTCAGTTGCAGTTGGTGCTGACGCTTCAACAACCGGTGCAGGGTTAGCCTTGGCAGCTAACTTCTCTTGCGCCTTCTTCTTCATAGTTGTTGCGCCTTCTTTTGGCTCATCCATTGCTTGCTTAACAGCTGCTTCGTAAGCGATGCTCTTAGCAGGCTTTGGTGTAGCAAATTTAAGTGTGCCTTCAGCGCCAGGTAGGCCCTTGAACTTCTGCCAATCTCCAGTGACCTTAAAGATCGCCTCTACAGCGGCAGTTGGTTGTGCTCCGACGCCAGTATTGAGCGCGTGCAGAGTTAACTTCCATGATTGATGGTTCTTGTCCTGGACCGTAGCGACCTATTTCTTCAATTGATAGACCGTTACGTGCTTTACGTGAATCTGTTACGACGATGCGGAAAAATGGTGTGCGGATCTTTCCCATGCGCATTAAGCGAATTTTTGTAGACAAAGAAGTAGTGCTCCTAAAAAGTGTGTCGTATCTAAAGCTCGTGCAGCGGGGTGCGCACTTGCTAGATCCAACTTTGGATATGGATGTTGTGGGGGTAGAGGGCCCCGCAACAGGAGGCTAATCTTGCCATTAACGCCTGCAGATACGAAATTGAGCGCTTATCCGCGTTCTTCTGCCGCCCGTTTTGCGGGGTTACCGGATTTCGACTTTTTCTTGCTGGGGGCTTGCCCCTTCTTAACCCCCATCGGGCCCGCGCCCATTCCGGCAGGCATCCCCATGCTCTGCGCCATTGCTGGTGGCATGCCGCCGCCATTACGCATCTGACGCATCATCTTCTGAGCTGCTGAGAATTTATCAACTAAAGCATTTACATCCTGAACTTTTCTTCCTGCGCCCAGCGCAATCCGAGCGCGGCGCGAACCATTTAAAACTTTAGGATCTTGTCGCTCAAGTGGCGTCATTGATTGCACAATAGATTTAGTGCGCACGATCTCAGATTCGTCAAAGTTATCTATTTGTTTCTTCATTGCACCAGCACCGGGCAACATTCCCAGTAATTTCGACATTGAGCCCATCTTTGACATCGCTTCTAGTTGCTCAAGGAAATCCTCGAGAGTGAAATCATCTCCACGCGCAAATTTCTCTTCCAGCTTCGCTGATGAATCGGTATCGAGAGCCTTCTTGGCTTGTTCAGCAAGTGTTGCAACATCTCCCATACCGAGAATCCGTGAGGCCATACGTTCTGGATAGAAGATATCGAAATCAGTTAGCTTCTCGCCATTAGATGAGAACATAATTGGCAGGCCTGTTAACTTCGCGATCGAGAGCGCCGCTCCACCTCGCGCATCACCATCTAGCTTTGTTAATACAACGCCATCAAATCCAACGCCATCTTGGAATGCTTTCGCGGTACGAACTGCATCTTGACCGATCATGGCATCAACGACAAAGAGAATTTCATCAGGCTTGACCGCATCCCGGATATCTATCGCTTGTTGCATCAACTCTTGATCCACGCCTAAGCGACCAGCGGTATCGACGATCACCATGTTGTGCAATTTGCTCTTCGCAAAAGCCAGGGCTTGCTCTGCTACCTTGACTGGATTACCCACTCCATTTCCTGGTTCAGGTGCAAATACCGGAACGCCAACGCTCTCACCTACTACTTGCAGTTGTGTAACCGCATTAGGACGTTGTAAATCTGAGGCGACTAGTAATGGAGTATTGCCTTGATCTAGATAAAACTTTGCGAGCTTTCCGGCGAGCGTTGTCTTACCTGCTCCTTGTAAACCAGCCAACATAATCACAGTTGGTGGATTTTTTGCCAAACGGACCCGGCGCGCTGCTCCCCCAAGAATTTCAATTAATTCCGCGTTAACGATCTCAAAGATTGCCTGCGCTTGATTGCTGCCGGATTGAAGTGTGGGAAGCGCAGCTAGTGATTTTTCACGGATTAGATCAATAAATGAATCAACTACAGAGAGTGCGACATCTGATTCGAGGAGGGCTGCCTTGATTTCAGCGCAGGTATTTTCAATATCTGTAGTACTTAACTTACCTCGAGAGCGAAGTGATGAAAACGCTCCAGTTAACTTGGTGGAAAGTGCGTCAAACATAATGAGGGCACTCTACTTGAGAAGGATGGCTTTGACCTTCTCGAGTAGAGTGCCGTATCACTAAATTGCTGCTGAGCCTCGCTCACCAGTTCTTACACGTACAACTTGATCAACTGGGGTAGTCCACACTTTTCCATCACCGATAGATCCTGTGTGGGCCGCCTTCACGATTAGAGCGAGAGCGTTTTCAGCTTCTGGCTCATCTACGAGTACTTCAAGGCGAACTTTTGGAACTAAATTGACTTTATATTCAGTCCCTCTATAGACCTCAGTGTGTCCCATCTGGCGGCCGAAACCACTGGCCTCAGAAACAGTCATTCCGGTAATTCCTGCTGCCTGAAGCGCATCCTTAACATCATCTAACTTAAATGGCTTAATTATTGCAGTAATTAGTTTCATGATTGTCCTCCCTTAAATGAACCAAAGGTGCTTCCCTGGTTATTGTCAAAAATTTCATATGCACGTTCAGCATGCACGGCAAGATCAATGCCCTCAAGTTCCTCATCTTGTGTGATTCGGAACCCAAAAATTAGATCAATTATTTTTCCGATGATAAGTGTCGCCACGAATGAGTACACAAGTACTGCAGCTGCGCCAATGACCTGACTGACAAGCTGATCTGTACCGCCACCGTTAAAGAGGCCAACTTCTACCCCAACGAAGCCGACCATGATTGTTCCAACAAGTCCGCCGACGAGGTGGACCGCAACAACATCTAGTGAATCGTCATATCCAAATTTGAATTTGAGACCAACTGAGAGCGCACATAGCGCGCCCGCAACAACACCGATAATTAGCGCGCCACTCGCATTTACTGCAGCACAAGCCGGAGTAATGGCGACGAGTCCAGCTACGACACCAGATGCTGCACCGAGGCTGGTTGCATGTCCATCGCGAATCTTCTCAACAAGTAACCACGACAGTACCGCCGCAGTTGTTGCCGCCAGAGTATTAAGAAGCGCCAATCCAGCAGTTCCATTTGATGCAACAGCTGAGCCGGCATTGAATCCAAACCATCCAACCCACAGCAACGCTGCTCCCAACATCACTAATGGAAGGCTGTGCGGACGCATTGGAACTCTGCCAAAACCAACTCGCTTACCGAGAATTAAGGCCAGAGCCAAACCTGCCGCACCGGCATTAATGTGAACTGCGGTTCCTCCAGCGAAGTCGATTGCTCCAAGATCATTTGCTATCCAGCCGCCCGTGGTTGCCACGAAATCGTCAAAGGCAAAGACCCAGTGTGCAACTGGGAAGTAAACGAGCGTTGCCCAAATTCCTGCGAAGATCATCCACGCACCGAACTTTGCACGGTCGGCGATTGAGCCCGAAATAAGTGCGACGGTGATTGCAGCGAATAAACCTTGAAAGGCAATGAAGACTGCCGCGGGAATCGTTCCGATGAGAGCGGATGAGTTATCTAGCCCCTCGAGAAACAGGAATTCGGTGGCGTTGCCGATTAGGCCGCGATCTCCCACGGAGTTACCGAAGACGAGAGAGAATCCCACCACGATCCAAATTACAAAAACAAGAGCAAGCGCACCAAAAGACATCATCATCATATTGAGAAGACTCTTCACGCGAACCATTCCGCCGTAGAAGAGCGCCAAGCCAGGGATCATAAGTGTTACAAGGCCGGTGCTTATCAGCATCCAGGCAGTGTCACCTGTATTAAGAACAACTTCTTCCATGAAAAAACCACCTTCGTATTGTCAAGAGAACTCTCTCCTTTGAGATGTCGCAAAGGTGCCGCGCATGGGTTACAGAGGTTCGTTTTATAGGTTAAGAAGGGGTGACATTTGGGCCCTCTGTGTTACATCTTTGTTACAGCGACTTTTGGCTAATCGTTTACCAGCCCGTTCAAATATCTCTCCGGGTCAAATGGGGCAAAGTCCCGCTCGCCTTCGCCTGTACCGATAAATTTGATCGGAATATCCAATGCGCTCTCGATGGCTAGGGCGATTCCACCACGCGCGCTGCCATCTAACTTAGTAACGATTAACCCAGTCACATCTACCGCCTCAGCAAATATCTTTGCTTGCGCAATTCCATTTTGACCAGTTGTTGCATCAATGACTAAGAGAACTTCGCTGATTGGTAAAGTTTTTTCAATTACTCGCCTTATCTTGCCAAGTTCGGCCATTAGATCGTTTTTATTGTGCAGTCGCCCAGCGGTATCAATGATCAAGAATTTAACAGCTGCCTCTTTAGCGGCTATCGCAGCATCAAAAGCCACCGAAGCTGGTTCGGCTCCATCTTTACCAGAGATTACAGGAACACCGATTCGCTCTCCCCAAGTCTGCAATTGATTTACAGCTGCGGCGCGAAAAGTATCAGCGGCCGCAAGCATTACAGAAGAGTTAAAAGAGTGAATCAGATTCGCTAACTTAGCAACTGAAGTAGTCTTTCCGGTTCCATTTACTCCAACAACCAGAATCGCCCTTACATCACTTGCCACAGATAATTCACGAGACTTGGTAGAAAGATGAGATTTAAGGATATTGGTCAAGGAGGCGAGAGCATCATCGCCCTTTAAACTTTGTGCGCTCTTAATAATTTCTGCGGTAAGGGTTGGACCTATATCTGCAGCAAGCAACTCTTCTTCAAGAACTTTCCAATCAAGAGGATCAGCAGTTGATTGGCCCTTTAATTTGGCAACGAATTTACTAAAGATTCCCATTGAAAAACCAGGTGACTAAGCAGATTCAGAATCGCGCAAACGTTGCGATATAACTTCCGTAACGCCATCGCCACGCATGGTCACGCCATAGAGTGCATCTGCGATCTCCATGGTGCGTTTCTGGTGGGTAATAATGATCAGCTGTGAACTCTCACGTAGTTCTTCCAAGATAACCAGTAATCGGCCCAGGTTTACATCGTCAAGGGCCGCCTCAACTTCATCGAGTACATAGAAAGGACTTGGGCGGGCTTTAAATATCGCAACCAACATGGCAACTGCAGTGAGGGACTTTTCTCCACCAGAAAGCAGTGATAAGCGCTTGATGCGCTTTCCGGGCGGACGAGCCTCGACATCAACGCCAGTATTTAACAGATCATCAGGGTTGGTCAGGATCAGGCGCCCATCGCCTCCAGGGAAGAGTCGTGCAAATATATCTTCGAAGTGCTTGGCCGTCTCTTCATAGGCTTCCATAAAGATACTTTGCACGCGATCATCAACTTCTTTGATGATATCTAGCAGATCTTTCTTGGTTCGCTTCAAATCTTCTAATTGTTCCGCAAGGAACTTCAAGCGCTCTTCCAGCGCGTTGTACTCCTCGAGCGCTAGCGGATTAATCTTTCCAAGAAGAGTCAAAGATCTTTCCGTCGCTGCTAGGCGTTTTTCCTGTTGATCACGGCGATATGGGATCAATTCCGTAGCGACGATTTCGCCTTCATCGGTCTCGATAAAGGTTGGAACATCATTATGTGGACCATATTCCGCTACGAGCGTCGTAGTATCCACACCCAACTCTTCTACACACTTTGTCTCGAGCGCTTCGATGCGCATGCGTTGTTCTGCCCTGGCGATCTCATCTTTATGAACAGAAGAAGTGAGCTGTTCGAGTTCAGATACGAGTTCGCGACTACGGGCACGCACTGTGAGGGTTTCACCTTCACGGTCAGAACGTGATGCCTCTAAACGGGCGCGTTCTGTCGCCGCTTTAGCAATTGAACGTTCGATATGAATCAAGGCTTCATAGGCTGCTTCAGCAATCGCTGCTGAGATCAAAGCGCCACGTGCGCGCGCTCCACGACGTGAGATTGCGCGCGCCGATGCTTCGCGTTCGGCGCTTGCGGCATCTTCCAGCGTTTTAGCACGAGCAGAAATTGAACTTACTCGCTCTTCGCTGGTACGTACGACCAGTCGCGCCTCAACTTCAGCAGTGCGGGCAAGTGAGACGCGATTACGTAAGTTCTCTGCTGCACCGTGATCAGGTTCAGATGTTTCGCCACGTTGTTGCAACTGAGCAGATGCGATAGAAAGTTCATTCTCATCCCGGCCTTTAGCAGCAGTTGCTTCACCGATTGCAGCGTTTAAACGCTCAACTTCAGCGCTGGCAGATTTCATATTCTGTCCAGACACGGCCAATTGTTCAGTTAGTGCAGCAATTCGCGCATCTGATTCATTTAGCTTTGATAGTGCAATATCAAATGAGCTCTGCTTGGAAGCGACTTCACTTTGAGCAGTGACTATTTCAAATTTGAGGCGATCACAATTATGCGCGCTAATTTCCAACTTTTTACTTAACTCTTCAATCAAAGCATTTATCTCAATTAGAGATGTGGATGAGGCAGAACCACCACGCGCTCGATTCGCAGTAATTACATCGCCATCGCGGGTTACGACAGTCAAACCTGGATTGGAGCGCAGAACGCCTTCGGCTTCGCGGGCTGAATTGACTACGACTGTTGAAGAGAGAAGGGTTGCTAAGAGGTCGCTGATTTCTGAGGAACCAACGTAATTTGTAAGCGGAGTAAGACCAGCAGGGATATTGCTTGAGTTGTGCGAACCCGGCTGGTAAACCAAGAGATCGGCTTGTCCGAGATTTTCACTGCGCAGCGTTGTTAGCGCACTTACCGCGGAATTGAGGTCACGAACCACAATTGCATCGGAGAGAGTACCTAGGGCGGCGGCCGTTGCTGCTTCCCAGCCAATATCAACGCTAATGAGCGAAGCGACGCTGCCGAGTATCGACAAACCACGAGAATCACGGATCAGCGCTGCTCCTCCGTCACGTGATTGCGAGGTTAATTGCAATGCTTCTAATTTAGATTCAATCGCGTTTCTTTCACGATCAGCAGCCCGTTCAGAATCGACCAGGGTTGCAAGATCTACTTTTGCTCTATCCAATCCAACCTTGGCAACTTCAAATTCAGAATCCAGTCCAAGTTCACCGGAATCTGCGCCAGCAATATCCATTTCATAAGTTGAGTACTCACGTTGCGCGCTCTCGGCGCGAGATTGTGCTTCATCGCGCGCCTTGACTAAGCGAGCAATCTCTTCCGCGATTGCATCTAAGCGCGCAGCCAAAGATTTAATGTGGCCCTCTTGGCGCGCCGTGCCCTCGCGCTGATCTGCGATCGCACGCATCGCCGCCGCGATCTTATCTTCTTCAGATTTTAAGAGCGCTTCAGCGTTTGCCAATTCTTGTGTGGTTTTAGCTAGCGAATTTCTAGAACTTTCCACATCTGCTCGCAGTTGCGCTTCTTGTTGTCGTAACGCCATCGCCTCTTGGTCAAGAGCCTCTGGGTCACGACCAGCGCTACGAGCTTCTTCAGCTTCTTCGGCCATGAATCTAGAACGCTCCTGCGCCAGAGATTGTGTGCCGCGGAACTTTTCGCGCAGTGCGCTTAAAGCATAGAAGTTCTCTTGCGCTGCAATTAAAAGCGGGCTTTCAAATGCGGCTTGGGCATCAAGTGCTTCTTCACGTAAACGCACTTTCTCATTTTCTGCCTCAACGAGTGCGCGTCGTTCGCGAAGCGCAGTTTCATCAGCTACTTCTGCATCTAAAGTTTTCGACAGTGAGATGTAATCATCTGCTAACAAACGCAACTTTGCATCACGCAGGTCGGCTTGAATCGTCGCCGCTTTCTTGGCAACTTCGGCTTGCTTGCCCAATGGGCGGAGTTGGCGGCGCAATTCAACGGTTAAGTCTTGTACACGCGCCAAATTCGCCTGCATTGAATCTAACTTGCGCAGCGCCTTCTCTTTACGTTTGCGGTGCTTTAAAACACCGGCGGCTTCTTCAATAAATCCACGTCGTTCTTCAGGCGTCGCCATCAAGATTGCATCTAGTTGACCTTGGCCAACGATTACGTGCATTTCTCGTCCGATACCAGAATCACTCAGCAACTCCTGGATATCTAGCAAACGTGATGCCTCACCGTTAATCTGATACTCGCTCTGTCCATTACGGAAGAGGATGCGAGAGATGGTTACTTCGGTGTAATCAATTGGAAGTGCGCCATCTGTGTTATCGATTGTGAGAGAAACTTCTGCGCGACCTAAAGGTGCTCTGCCACTTGTTCCTGCGAAGATGACATCTTCCATCTTTCCACCACGCAGAGACTTTGCGCCTTGCTCACCCATTACCCAAGTAAGCGCATCTACAACATTTGATTTACCCGAGCCGTTAGGACCGACCACGCAGGTGATTCCGGGCTCAAGGCGGAGCGTGGTCGCCGATGCGAAGGACTTGAAGCCCTTTAGCGTCATGCTCTTTAAATACACGGCGTAAACCTACCGTTTAGGTGGCGTCTTTATATACGTGACGCGAGTGAAGTACTACTTGAGGGTTGCGAGAATTTCATATGCCGAACGAGCGGCAGATTGTTCGGCTTCGCGTTTACTCTTGCCGACACCTTCTGCGATTGCCTCACCAGAAACCATTGCAATCGCTGTAAAACTCTTATCGTGATCTGGTCCACTTTCGGTAACTTGATATTCCAGCGTTCCCTTACCAAGAGATGAGACCAATTCTTGCAGAGCGGTTTTACCATCTAGCCCCGCGCCCTTTGCCATTGCACTTTCTAGAGTTTCCTTAATTAATGAGCGAACTACCTCGGTAGTGCTTTCAAATCCGAGCTCTAGATATATCGCCCCGATAAGTGCTTCCAGCGCATCTGCGAGTAGCGAATTTTTATCGCGTCCACCAGTTACTTCTTCACCTTTTCCAAGGCGAATATATTTACCAAGATCTAAGGTGCGCGCGATATCTGCGAGCGCGCGCATATTTACTATTCCTGAGCGCAGAGGAGATAAACGAGATTCATCTAAATCTGGATAACGTAAGTAAAGTTCTTCTGTAACAATTAAACCTAATACCGAATCGCCTAGAAATTCCAGACGTTCGTTAGTCTCTTTAGCACCGCTTTCATATGCGAAAGAGCGATGGGTAAAAGCTAACTCAAGCAATTCAGGAGGAATCGAAACTCCGAGTTGCGAAGTTAGAGGTGAGTACAGATCAGACCTCTAGTACCTGACGGCGGTTATATGTTCCGCACGTTGGGCAAGCAGTATGGGTCAACTTTGGCTGTTGGCATTGCGGGCAGGCTGCAAGTGATGCTGCAGTTGTCTTCCACATGCTGCGGCGTGAGCGTGTCTTCGAACGAGACATCTTTCGCTTTGGTACTGGCACGGTAATCGTCCTTAATCTCAACTTACCTTGGGCAGAGCGTGCTCAAGGCCTACGGGATGAAGTATCCCTTATTCATCCGAATTCTTAAAATCCAAGCCCGCCAGCCCAGCCCAACGAGCGTCGATAACCTCATGGGAATGGCCTTCTGGCAACTTCTCCCACTTCTCACCGCAATCTGGACATAGCCCTAGGCAATCTTCGGAGCAGAGTGGATTTACCGGTAGATCTAAAACTATGGCATCTCGGATCGGAGTCTCAAGGTTCATGACATTTCCATCAAGCCAGAGCTCATCATCTTCTTCTAGATCAACCTCATCAGTGTGTTCATTTCGTCTCGAGCTCTTCTTGCCCTTACCGCCTTTATCGTTGGTGGGTTCGTAGCGGTAAAGCTCTTGAATCTTACGCTCAACAGTAATCTCAACTGGATCAAGGCAGCGGGTACACTCACCTTTAGCAAGCGCATAGACATCTGCGCTCAGCAAAATACCTTCCGCTACAGATTCCAGGCGCATATCCACTTCAATCACATCGCCTGCCGCAACTGCAACTAAGGGCACGCCAACAGGTTCCAGGATTTCTAGATCGAGTTGATACTCCCTCATCTCCCCCGCACGGCGAGGGAGTTCGTGGGTGTTAAATTCAAATACTTGAGATGCGCGATTCATTTGAGTATTTCGAGTCTGGTCTAAGAGATTTACTTGTCGTCAGCTAATTGCGATAGAACATCCTTATCGTTTGCCCCATCCAAGCGTTCCCGTCCCCGCGCCACAGCCTCCAAAGTCTTATTTAGAATAACTTCCAAAGTAGCCAAGCGACCATCGATATAGCTCTCAACTTCTGCACGCTCATCAGCGGCTTGGGCACGGGCATCATTGAGAATTCTCTGCGCCTCATCGCGGGCTGCCTGAACTATTGCGGTCTGTTCAATCATCCGCGCTACTTCTTCACGAGCAGCTGCGATCATCTGCTCAGAACTTGAACGGCCTTCTTCAAATAAACTATCTCGCTTAGCCAGAATCTCTTCGGCTCGGAATAAATCCTGTGGCAGCGCTTCCCGAGCACCATCTAATATCTCTAGCATCTCATTGCGATGCACGACGCAAGAAGCCGAGAGCGGAACTCCACGCGCCTCCTCAACCAAGGTTATTGCGGTGTTTAGTTTTTCGATTGAGTCCATTTTACTTCCCTGCTACTCGAGCTTTGAGCGCATCATTGACGATGCCCGGAACCATTGAAGAGACAT
>JAQCAO010000088.1 GCA_027731885.1 Actinomycetota bacterium
GTTCCCTATCTATTTGTGATCACCGGAATCCGAATTATTAGCGCATCAACAGCAAGCGTTATTGGAATGTTAGAACCAGTGCTTGCTGGGGCCTTTGCGTGGATCTGGTTATCACAATCATGGAGCGCGATCCAACTAGTTGGTGTCGTAATTGTTTTGATCGGCATCTATATTGCAGATCGTACAAAGACAAGGGCTAAATAACTTTATTCGTTCCAAGCCCCTGCCGCTGGATCTTGCGGCGCGGTGAAGTCGCGACCTGAACCAGCATTTGGTGCCATATCTGCAAATCGTGCAAAGTGAAGTTGCGCCGCAACGGTAATTGTCTTGGTCTGACCGTTACGGTGCTTAGCAACGATTAGATCTGCTTCACCAGAACGGTTCTGTGAGTCATACATATCGTCGCGGTGGAGCAAGATAACCACGTCGGCATCTTGTTCGATAGAACCAGATTCACGAAGATCAGAGAGCATTGGTTTCTTATCAGAGCGTTGTTCTGGTGAACGGTTTAACTGTGAGATCGCGATAACTGGAACGTTTAACTCCTTCGCCATAAGTTTTAGGTGGCGCGAGAATTCAGAGACTTCTTGTTGGCGGTTCTCGACCCGCTTGCCGCTGGTCATCAACTGCAGGTAGTCGATAACGATTAGCTTTAGGTCGTGGCGCTGCTTTAAGCGGCGAGCTTTAGCGCGGATCTCCATCATGGAAAGATTTGGAGAGTCATCGATAAATAAAGGTGCGGCAGAGATTTCACCCATACGACGGGCCAGCTTTGACCATTCTTCATCGCTTAATTGGCCAGAGCGAATATTATTTAAACCAACGCGCGCTTCTGCAGATAACATACGCATTGTAATTTCAGAGCGCGACATTTCCAGCGAGAAGATAACTGAAGTCTTTCCGTCGTGAATTGATGCGTGGCGCGCAATATCAAGGCCGAGAGTTGATTTACCTACTGCAGGACGCGCTGCCAAGATAATCATGTTGCCGGGATGGAATCCGTGAGTTAAAAGATCTAGATCGCGGAAACCAGACATAACGCCTTCGATACCGGTTCCTTTTTGAATCGCTTCAATCTCATCAAGTGCTTCAGGTAGCAGCGTTGCAAGTTGTACATAATCTTCTGAAGTACGGCGCTCGGTAACTGCATAAACTTCTGCTTGTGCTTGGTCAACCGCATCATCGACTTCGCCTTCGACGTTGTATCCAAGTTGCACAATCTTTGTTCCGGCTTCAACTAAGCGGCGCATGATTGCATGTTCGCGAACGATCTTTGCGTAATAGCTTGCATTTGCCGCAGTTGGTACAGATGAAATTAACGTGTGTAGATAAGGTGCGCCGCCGGCGCGCGCAATGTCGCCGCGCTTAGTTAGCTCAGCGGCAACGGTGACTGCGTCTGCGGGTTCACCACGACCATATAGGTCGAGAACTGCATCGTAAATTAACTCGTGTGCTGGGCGATAGAAATCGCGTTCGCGTAAAATTTCGAGGACATCTGCGATCGCATCTTTAGATAACAACATTCCGCCGAGAACAGATTGTTCAGCGATTAAATCTTGTGGTGGTGTGCGCTCGAATTCAGTGCCAATATTGTTATACGAGGAGTTGGCCCTCGAGGCGCTATTAGGTAGTTCGGCGATACTCACGGGTATAACCTCCCACTTGGTACTGACAAAAGCGAAGGACCTTGGGGATAAGGCTGTGCATAAAGGGGTGGATAACTGCTTTTTCCTGTGTAGATACCTGTGCGCAGGATGTGGGTAACTCTTTGAGTGCTCGCCCTTTCTAAAGAAAGCGCAGGTCAGGCGGGGGCGTTTCTCGCTAGAGCCTGTGCATTAAAGTAAATTTCAAATTCTCAACTGTTGAGATATCAACTCTTTAAATGAAAAATACCCCGGCTACATACGCGGCCGGGGTATTTAACTTTAACTCTTACTTTGCGGCAACCACGGTAACGGTAACTGTTGCAACAACTGAATGTGCAAGTGAAACCTTTACTGAATGATCTCCAGCCTTCTTGATATGTCCAGAAGTCTTAATGCTGTGACGATCGATATCAACGCCTGCTGCTGCCTTAATCGCTGCTGCAATATCTTTATCTGTGACAGAACCGAAGAGACGGCCCGCGGTACCAGCTTTTACGCTGATGGTGATTGCGGTCTTTTCTAGCGATGCCTTGATCTCTTTAGCGTGATCTAGATCGCGGACTTCACGTGCAGCGCGAGCGCGACGGATTCCTTCGATCTGCTTTTCGCCACCGAGTGACCATGCGATTGCAACGCCGCGTGGCAACAAGAAATTGCGGGCGTAGCCATCTTTAACAGTTACTACATCGCCGGCTGAACCGAGCTTGGTAACTTCGCGAGTCAGGATAAGTTTCATTTTCTGATTCCCCCTAGCGCGCTGTCGATGTGTAAGGCAAGAGCGCTACTTCACGGCTGTTCTTAACAGCTGTTGCGACCGAGCGTTGGTGTTGTGTGCATGCGCCAGTGACGCGACGAGCGCGGATCTTGCCGCGATCTGAAATGTACTTGCGAAGGGTGGCGATATCTTTGTAATCGATATATGTCACCTTGTCGCGACAGAAGCTGCAAGGCTTCTTCTTAAACTTCTTATTTAGGGCAGCAGCTTTTGCGCCCTTATTCTTCGGTTCCTTGAGGTTCCGGTTATTTCTTGCTCCCATTGTGGTGCTCCTTCTAAGTGGGCCCTAGCGATGAGCTAGGAATGGATGGATAGGTTTTTTAAATTTTTAGAACGGTGGTTCTTCGGAGGTGGTGGTTGCCCATCCGCCGCCTGCGCTATTTGTTGAGGCAGCAGCCCAAGGATCGTCGTTAAATGACTCTCCGCTGGTTGCAGCTGGTGCCGCGAATCCGCCCCTTGTTCCGCCTGCGCGTTGTGCACGTGTCACCTTTGCAGTTGCGTTACGTAGTGATGGACCAACTTCATCAACTTCTACCTCAAATACTGTGCGCTTTTCACCCTCTTTAGTTTCATATGAACGCTGCTTTAGGCGACCAGAGAGAATGACGCGCATTCCTTTAGTTAGCGATTCTGCAACGTTCTCAGCAGCTTGACGCCAGATCTGACATTGAAGGAAGAGGCTCTCGCCATCTTTCCATTCATTTGTTGTCTTATCTAGATAACGAGGTGTTGAGGCAACGCGAAATTTCGCAACGGCCGCACCTGATGGTGTGAATCGAAGCTCGGGATCGTCAACTAGGTTGCCGATCATTGTGATGGTTGTATCTCCTGCTGCCATTTTTAACCTCTTCTCTCAAGTTCCTTGAGACTTATCTACTGGTGGAGTCCTTGCTTTAAATTATCGTCAACGAGTGACAATTAGGGGGCAACGCTCCCTAGCTGTGGATTATTCGGGACGGATAACCTTTGTGCGCAATACCGATTCATTTAAATTAAGTTGGCGATCCAACTCTTTGATTGCGGCTGGTTCGCAGTTCATATCGACAACTGCGTAGATACCTTCGCCCTTTTTCAAGATTTCAAATGACATACGGCGCTTGCCCCAAAGGTCAAGCTTATTTACGGTGCCACCGCTATCTTTGATGATCTTAAGATATGTCTCAAGGCTTGGTGTGACTGTGCGTTCTTCAAGTTCTGGATCAAGAATGACCATTAATTCATAGTGACGCATGCGTTAACCCGACCTCCTCTGGACTAAGACGGCCACGGTATTTCCGTGACAGGAGGGTTAGTGCTTCAACGTTTTCGCCCCCGAAGGGAGCCTGGCGCTGAAGGGTTAAGGGTACGCGTTGCCGCTTTCAAAGAGAAATTCACGCAGGGATCTGTGGGCAAGGGGGCCCTGACGACTATTGGTTTGGGTTCCGCCAGCCAGGCCGCGGCGTACGAAGATCGCTATTAGGTAGATCGTGGCGGCTATTCGCAGCAAGGTAATAAGCGCATATCCATAAAGCGGAAGGCCAAACTTGGCACCGGTAACGCTCGCCAGATGCTGCCAAATCGCAATGTGATAGATAAGTTCAGCGCCTTGCCAGATCCAGAAAGCATGTAAGTCGCGTTTATCGATTAGCGCAATCACCGCAAGTGGAGCCAACCACAATACATATTGAGGTGAGTAAACCTTGCTAGCGCACATTACCGTTGCTAAAACAATAAAACTTAGCGATGCCAGTGATGGGGTATTGCGTAATTCAAAGATATAGATAGAAATTGCTGCAAAGCCAATTAGCAAAAATAAAATTGATAAGTAATTTAAGTTTGGCAAATTTACGCCGAGTGCGGTCAGCGCATACCAGAGCGATCCCCAATCAGAACCCCGTGATAAATTCAATTGATAAAAGCGGAGCCAGCCTTCTG
>JAQCAO010000089.1 GCA_027731885.1 Actinomycetota bacterium
GTCGCTATGTTGTTTATGTTCCAGGTGGTGGAATGAGCGGTATTTCAAAGCGCCTTCCTGAATCAGAACGCACGCGCTTAAAGGCGATCTTGAAAAACTTGATTCCAGAAGAGGCTGGTGTAATTGTCCGCACTGCAGCTGAAGGGGTGAGCGAAGAAGAGTTAACCAATGACGTCGCTCGCTTGAAAGCGCAATGGGAAGATATTTATCAAAAGTCTGAGAATCCAAATTTCCACGCACCTGCGATCTTGCTCTCTGAGCCTGATCTGGCAGTACGCGTTATTCGAGATATCTTTAATGAAGATTTCCGCAAGCTCACAATTCAGGGAAATGACGCTTGGGAAGAGATAAGCAATTATCTCGGAGGAATCGCCCCAGAATTAGTTGGTAAGTTAGAGAAATATTCTGGCAATGGTGATCTCTTCGCAGAATTCCGCGTGGAAGAACAATTGGCTAAGGCATTTGATCGTAAGGTTTATCTACCTTCAGGTGGATCCCTCGTTATCGATCGGACTGAAGCGATGATCGTAATCGATGTCAACACCGGTAAATTTATTGGTAAGGGTGGAAACCTCGAAGAGACGGTAACTAAAAATAACTTAGAAGCCGCCGAAGAAATAGCCCGCCAACTTCGTTTACGCGACTTAGGTGGAATCATCGTTATCGACTTTATCGATATGGTTCTGGAATCTAACCGTGAGTCAGTCCTACGACGCCTGGTTGAATGCCTGGGAAGAGATCGCACGAAGCACCAGGTTGCTGAAGTAACTTCTCTTGGATTAGTTCAAATGACTCGTAAACGTGTTGGACAAGGTTTGATCGAAGCCTTCTCAACTACATGCGATTCTTGTGCCGGTCGAGGAATCCATATCCATATGGAACCAGTGAAGATGAAGGCGCCGATGCCGCAAGTTAATTCACAGTCAGCATCCCACGAAGATGTCGATGAGGATCTGGCGACAGAACATGAATTTCACGAGACGTTAAATTCCGAATCCGTCATGACTGACTCCGAAACTGTTGCAGAAAAACCTGCCGGACGTCGCCGTCGCAGAGTCGCCTCAAGCGGGATCATTACCGCGTAGAAATACCTCAATTTGACCCTAAGGGTACGAAATCCGTACCCTTAGCCTCTGCTCGATCGCATCCCATCTAGGGCTGTGCGAGCGTGAAATGAACTGGAGCAAGAATCGTGTACGCAATTGTTAAAGCTGGCGGCCGCCAGGAGAAAGTCACCGTTGGTGAGACCATCACTGTCGATCGCATCGACCAAGCTGCTGGCGCATCAGTAACTTTCCCGGCACTTCTCGTCGTTGATGGCGCAAGCGTCACATCTGATCCAAAGGTTCTAAGTAGCGTAAAAGTTACTGGCGAAGTAATCGATGAAGTTAAGGGTCCAAAGATCGACATCCTTCGTTACATGAACAAGACCGGCTATCGCCGTCGTCAAGGTTTCCGTGCACAGCAAACTCGAGTCAAGATCACCGCAATTAGCGGCGTGAAATAAGGGGTTGAATAATGGCAAGTAAGAAGGGTGTCTCCTCGACACGTAACGGTCGCGATTCAAATCCACAGTACCTTGGCATTAAGCGCTTCGGTGGACAAGAAGTAAATGCTGGCGAGATATTGGTCCGTCAGCGCGGTACACATTTTCACCCAGGCAAGAATGTTGGTCGTGGTAAGGATGACACTTTGTTTGCACTTGCTGCAGGCGCTGTTGAATTCGGTCGCGCTCGCGGACGTCGTGTAGTGAATGTGGTTCCGGTAGCTTAATTTAGGTTTCTCAAAAAGAGCGAGCCGCGTCCGTGGCTCGCTCTTTTTATTTCACACAGGTTTTATCAAAAGTTGATGCGGAAGGAGCGTTAGACGATGACAACATTTATTGATCGCGTGACGCTCTATGCCACAGCCGGAAAAGGTGGCGATGGTTGCGTTTCAGTAAAGCGTGAAAAATTTAAGCCACTAGGTGGCCCAGATGGTGGCAATGGTGGACGCGGTGGCGACATCATTCTTATCGTCGATGCCGGCGTCACAACGCTCTTAGATTTTCACCATTCTCCGCATCGCAAAGCTACATCTGGTTCTCAGGGTTATGGTGATCGTAAAGATGGAACATCTGGCGAAGATCTAATTCTTCCAGTTCCAAATGGCACCGTTGTTTTAGATTCTCGCGGAAATCAACTTGCTGACCTGATCGGAACTGGAACAACTTTTCTCGCCGCCCAAGGTGGACACGGCGGTTTGGGTAATTTAGCTCTGTCGTCATCAAAGCGTCGCGCTCCAGGTTTTGCGCTCCTCGGCGAACCAGGTGAAGAGCGCACTCTTTACTTAGAACTTAAATCTGTCGCTGATATTGCACTTGTTGGATATCCAAGTGCAGGCAAGTCATCACTTATCGCAGCGATATCGGCTGCGCGCCCAAAAATTGCTGACTATCCATTTACGACTCTTGTCCCTAACTTAGGCGTTGTTCAAGCCGGCGAAACTCGTTTCACAGTAGCCGACGTTCCAGGTTTGATTCCTGGCGCATCACAAGGCAAAGGCCTTGGTCTGGAATTCTTGCGCCACGTCGAACGTTGCGTGGCTTTAGTTCACGTTCTAGATTGTGGAACTCTCGAAACAGACCGCGATCCAGTCAGTGATCTAGAAATCATTGAGGCTGAACTCGCGCAATATGGTGGTTTGGAAGATCGCACGCGAATTGTGGCGCTAAATAAAATTGATTTACCAGATGGCAAAGCGATGGCCGATATGGTCGCGCAATCTCTGCGCGATAAGGGTTATGAGGTGTATCCAGTTTCAGCGGCTAGTCGTGAGGGTTTACAGGAACTTCTATATGCAATGGCGCGCTTGGTACAAAAGGCGCGTGCTGCTGCTGTAACACAAGAACGTACTCGCATTATCTTGCGCCCAACTGCAGTAGATGATTCTGGATTTACTGTGCAAGCAAATGCTGATGGTTCATTTAGCGTGCGTGGACAGAAAGTTGTTCGCTGGGTGCGTCAAACTAACTTTAAAAATGCTGAAGCGATTGGCTACCTTGCAGATCGTCTGGCACAGCTTGGAGTCGAGAAAGAGTTATTTAAAAAAGGCGCAGTCGCCGGCAGTGAAGTTCGCATCGGTTCTGGAGATAATGAAGTTGTCTTCGAATGGGAGCCAACGATTGAAGCAGGTGCTGAGCAATTGGCGGGGCATCTCCATCGCCGCGGGGAAGATTCTCGCCTAGAAGGATCATGGATTGTCGAAGAAAAGGTTGTCGATCAACTATCTGATGATGAAATTGCGCAACAATGGGAGTACAACGTGGAGGACCCACACACTCCACGCCTAACGGATCCAAAACTCAGCGAGGATAAGTAAATGAGCCGTAGCGCAGTTGCAAGCGCTAAACGCGTTGTCATAAAAATTGGCTCATCTTCGCTCACTGGTTCTGCCGGTTCGGCGTTAGATAGCCACGCTGTCTCTAAAATTGTTGATTCGGTGGCGCAACTTCGTGCGCGCGGTGCTGAAGTTGTTCTAGTTTCTTCTGGTGCTATCGCTGCGGGGCTAGCGCCACTCGGGTTAAGTGCGCGACCAAAGGATTTGGCTACACAGCAAGCGGTGGCATCCGTTGGTCAAGGTTTACTCATCGCTAAATACAATGAGAATTTCTCACGCCATAACTTGGTCTCATCTCAGGTACTACTGACAACCGAGGATGTAGTCCGACGTTCTCATTATCAGAACGCACAACAGACTTTAAATAAACTGCTCTCACTCGGAGTTGTGCCAATTATTAATGAGAACGATTCTGTTGGAACTCAAGAGATCCGCTTCGGTGATAACGATCGCTTGGCTGCGCTGGTTTCGCTCTTAATCGGCGCGGATTTACTTGTCTTAGTCTCCGATGTCGATGCGCTCTATGACGCACCACCTTCGCAAGCAGGTGCGAAAGCCATCGCATTTGTAGATCACATTGCAGATATCGAAAAGTTTGAGATTGGTGGCGTTGGTTCTGCGGGAGTCGGCAGTGGGGGAATGATCACAAAGATCGAAGCGGCACGTATTTCAACTAGCGCCGGAACTCCAATGTTGCTCACCTCGCTAACCAACGCGTCCTCTGCGCTAAGCGGTGCAGAAGTCGGAACCTTCTTCGCATCTCACGGAACTCGTTCAACATCGCGTTTACTCTGGTTGGCACACGCATCAACTCCACGGGGACGTTTAATTCTTGATGCTGGAGCAGTGACTGCAATTCTTGAGCGGGGAGTTTCACTCTTGCCTGCAGGAGTCACCGCAGTGGAAGGTGAATTTATCGCTGGAGATACCGTGGAATTAATGGGTGCGG
>JAQCAO010000090.1 GCA_027731885.1 Actinomycetota bacterium
ATTATCTGTCGGGTTCTCATTTAATATGGAGAACTCTGAGTTAAAAGCAATTCTCAAAGCGCTATAAAATAGAAGGGTTGAATTGAGGAAAATTGTTAACTAATTACGGAGCCGAGCAGGTTGGAATATCCGCGGAGATTGCAGTTGCGGATCTAACTGGCGTTGAAATCGATGATGGCTATCGTCGTCGGGGGCGTCCTGAATTGGTGAAACATATTTCGCCTGCGCTAGTTGATACTCTGAAGCGAATCCCTAAGCCCACCGTCCATATCGCAGCAGATCAGAATCCGATCGATTTCATGCTGGAAGGCGATAAAACGCTATCTGTTAAATCAAATATGAGAAGTGCAGGAAAGATCGCGCCACAAAAGATCGGACAGCCAACCGCATCCACTTTTTGGGAACTCTTGCCCCATCTTGTGCCAGAAGGAAGTGATCCTAAGAAACTGTCATATGGAGATTCAGCCAAACTCTTCAAGCAAGTGGCCCTGTCCGATACTGTCGAATTATTGACCGAATATTGGAAGAATCTCTTTGATTGCGATTATCTAATTTATATTTGTGACGTGTTAACTGATACCAACCGCTTGAGCAGCGCGCCTACTGTCCGACTTTACGAGAAGTCTCATAGCCCGAATTGGGATAAGGCAAAAATCTCCTTCACGCAAAATTTAGCTACTTGGAATGAGAGTTGTACGGTTAAACACAACGGAATTTCGATCGGTGAATTTCAGGTGCACAACAATAGAAATTGCTTCAAGTTTAGATTTAACATCAGCGGCCTGATCCAGGCCAAACTTCTCTAACTACTCAAAGAGGCTTTGCGCCGGCGAGTTCAATAAAGTTTCAATGCGATTTGAGCCCTTTTCATAGAACTCGTGATCGCGCTCAACCAAGATTGCAGAGCGCTTGGTAATTACCGCCGCCTCTCCGAGCGAAGCTGAGCCAGCAAATGGATCGAGCAAGACATCGCCCGGCTTAGATAGTAATTCAATTAGATAACGGAGCAAGTTAACTGGCTTCTCCGTTGGGTGAAGGCGATTTCCTGCCTTGCTGTTGAAGTTTACGAAATTTGGTATACATAGTTGAGCCGACTTTTCATCTTCAGAGTAGATATTAATTGAGCGCTCAGCTGCGGCTGCGGCAACTTCAGCAATTGTGTTATTGACTATCTCTTTGATCCGGTTGGCACTTGGCCGCGCATCCAACTTTTCTAGCGCTTTGCGTACCTCTAAATCAATAATCGTCGATGCCTTATCTGAAATCGCAATGATCTCTTGCACGGTTATTTCCGGCTCGTCTTTAAATTCAATATCGGCATTAAAGACCGCCTTCGATCCCTTTACGCCAAGGACGATGTATTCACACGCACTCATCATCATATGCTTGCGATTTACCGGTACTGCATTTGGCTTACGCCACGTCAAAGTGCGTCGCGGCTTTAACTTGGCATCCTTCAGTGCAGAAATCAGATCTGATAAATACTCATCTGCACAGAAAATCGCGAAGCTGCCACCGGGGCGCAGTACTCTCTCGAATTCAACCGCCCATCGCTTCAGCAAATCTTTAAATTCTTCGGGTGTGTAAGAATCCCAACCCTTTTCTGCATCAAAGCGGTAAGAGTTGATGGTGTTGTTTTCGTATGTGTGGAAATTTGTATCTCTTGCAATATTAAATGGGGGATCGGTCAAAACTAAATCTATAGATTGATCAGGAAGCCAAATAAAACCATCATCGTTAACTAAACGGATATCACCTTGAGCCGTGTGGGTTTTCCCAACTAGGTTCGGATCAAGATCTTTGATTGACAAGAAAAACCTCGCAGACTTTCACTTAATGATTGCAATAAATCTAGGGTGGGTCGTAATGGTACTGGGGGAAGCCATTATTGGACTGAATGAGCCAGAATCTCTGCTGCGATCAATCGCTGCGCGGCCTTATCGAAAAGTGCCAGGCCTCGCCTGAAGAATAAGTGCTCGCTCATATATCTCGCCTCATTTGCCTCAAATGGGTAGGCTTTTAGGTAAGCGAAAGGAGAGTAAATGCCGATTTGGATGTGGCTAGCTGCAGGTGGTGGACTTCTTGTTGCTGAAATGCTCACCGTCGATCTCCTCTTTGCTTCGTTAGCGTTTTCGGCTTTTATGGCGGCAGGGGTAAATGCACTCGGTTTTAACATGGCTGTACAAGGATTTACCTTTGGAGTAGCCGCAGTTATTTCACTCTTCATCTTGCGCCCTATAGCTCTTAAGAATTTGAAGAAGAGAACACCAGATTTTACAACAAATGTAGATGCTTTGGTGGGCGCACCAGCGTTCACAATTTCAATGGTTAATGAACGTTCTGGCCAGGTTAAATTAAATGGTGAAATCTGGAGCGCTCGCAGCGAATCTGGCGAAATTGCCGCAGATTCGAAGGTACAAGTAATTGCAATTGAAGGCGCCACTGCTGTGGTCAATCAGAAAGGTTAAAGATGTTTTCATATTCCTTCGGAGTCTTAGTATTACTCGTAATCATCTTTGGAGTAATTCTCGCTAGATCCATCCGAATAATTCCACAAGCGAGTTCAGGCTTAGTCGAACGTCTCGGCCGTTACCACCGCACACTCGGCGCTGGCCTGACCATAATTATTCCTTTCGTTGATCGTCTGCGGCCATTAATTGATATGCGCGAAAGAGTTATCTCATTTCCACCTCAGCCAGTAATCACCGAAGATAACCTGGTTGTTTCAATTGATACGGTGATTTACTTTCAGGTAACCGACCCCAAATCAGCGACATATGAGATTGAGAATGTTATTCAAGGAATCGAGCAGTTGACGGTTACGACCTTGCGAAATGTTGTCGGAGGCCTAGATTTGGAGGCAGCGCTAACTTCGCGCGACTCGATCAATGCCGCACTTCGCGGAGTTTTAGATGACGCTACTGGCAAGTGGGGAGTGCGCGTTAACCGCGTTGAGCTGAAGGCGATCGATCCACCTCCAAGTGTGCAAGAGTCTATGGAGAAGCAGATGCGCGCCGAACGTGATAAGCGTGCAGCGATTTTGACCGCTGAAGGCGAGAAGCAGAGCCAAATTCTTACCGCAGAAGGAGCGCGCCAAGCAGAAATTCTTCGAGCAGAAGGAGATGCACAGGCGGCAATCCTGCGCGCCGATGGCGAAGCTGCTGCGATCAAAAAAGTATTTGGTGCAGTGCACGATTCCAACCCTGATGAGAAAGTTTTGGCGTATCAATACCTGCAACAACTTCCAGCAATTGCCAACGGAAGCGCAAGTAAAATCTGGGTAATCCCAGCCGAACTTAGCGGTGCAGCAGAGCAGATTACGAAGGCCTTTAAAAAGTAACTTCATTATCTACGTTAAGTCGCTCTACAGTTTGTCGCGTGAGGCCACTTCACTTTTACTACTTTGCGTAACTACCCACAACTAATGTTGTGAATATCGGCGAAGAAATCCGCCTCTCTCCCCGGACGCTCCAAGACATAATCACCGCAGACCTGACAGAAAGCATCAAAGTAGTAAACCCCGCGCTCTTCCATCCACTTGTAGTCGTAAATAAATGCAACTACGACTTCACCAAAATCTGGCAGCGATCTATGCCCGCGCGCACGATGGGCCGCATCGAGATCTAGTTGCACAAGCCCACCAACTTCAGCCTTTACCCCCATCGGTATAACCAAACCACAAGTGCAGCGCCACTCTTCGCCGCAGTAATTTGTATAACCCCAATGCCACTTCTGCTCTTGCCAACCTTTTAAATTGGCATAGCGCAGCCAATTTTTAAAGCGCCCGTACTTCTCCATTGCACCGCCAGGGGCATCATTTTGTTTTTGCTTTAGCTCGATTAACAATTCAGCGGAAACGCTCACATCAAGATATTTCTTCTTTGCTTTTGGCATAACAAACCCAGTCCTTAATGGACCTCATATAGAGACCCGCTCTTCTGGCGGTGTCAGCCATCGCCAGCAGGTCTTCTCTAGAACCACCGTGCGCGGTTGGCGCGGTTGGTACTAAGCAAGCTAAAGGCTTAACGCTTAGTTCTTGACCTAGGTAAAAGGTACATCCACCCGCTGACTTCCCGCTTCAAAGCCACCCGAACACTTGTTCGAAT
>JAQCAO010000091.1 GCA_027731885.1 Actinomycetota bacterium
ATGGCGATGATCGTTCGCGGCTTTATCGAACCAATTGCACGCGAACTTCCTATGGAATATGCCCTTGAGTTAAATCGTTTAATCGAACTGCAAATGGAAGGCGCTGTTGGTTAATGACGACCCTTGCCACCAACTATTTAACTCCAACTGGCCGGGAGGAAGCTTGGCGCTTCACACCACTTAAAAGACTGGGCGGACTTCACGATGGAAGTGCGATCGTTTCAGATCGCCATTCCCTTACTCTCAATTCGAATCCAGTAAATGGCGTCTCGTTTGCGCTACTTACGGCAGCCGAAGTAAATCCCATCTCTGAAAGCGATGATGTGATTGTCGCCCGAATACGCGATCTTGCTAAAGAAGTCTCGGTTTTGACAATTTCGGCTAATACCGAAGTCGCGGAACCGATTTTGTTAAAGCGCGCTCCGGGTTCGCTCGACAGCGCAGAGTTCTCACGGGTATTGATTCGCGTAGAAAACCATGCGCGCGCGACTGTGATTATCGAGAACACAGGCGATACTCATCTAGCCGAAGATCTAGAGATTTCTCTCGCTCCAGGAGCCAATTTAACCTTGGTCTCGCTTCAGGAGTGGGAGAGTAAATCTATTCACGCCGGTCGCCAACACGCCGTGATAGATCGCGATGCAACCTTCAAATCAATTGTTGTAACAATCGGTGGTTCATTGGTCAGATTATTGCCAACTGTTGAATTCGCCGCCCCGGGTGCATCTTGCGATTTGCTAGGCGTTTATTTTGCAACATCAGGACAATTCTTTGAACATCGAATGTTCGTTGATCACAAAGTTCCAAACGCCAAATCGCGCGTCAATTACAAGGGAGCGCTAGCTGGCGATCAGGCGCATACTGTTTGGATTGGAGATGTCTTCATCCGCGCCGCCGCAGAAGGAACCGATACCTATGAACTCAACCGAAATCTCCTCCTTTCAGATGGAGCGCGAGCTGATTCAGTACCCAACCTGGAAATCGAAACCGGAGAAATCGTAGGCGCAGGCCATGCGAGTACAATTGGAAGATTCGATGATGAGCAACTCTTCTACTTAATGTCACGTGGAATTACCTTGGCTGATGCCAGACGTTTAGTAGTACGTGGTTTCTTCAACGAGATTGTTTCGGAGATTGGCGTTGATGAGATTCAAAACCGTTTAATGGATCGTATCGATGCCGAACTTGCTAAGGCGGGTGCCTAATGAGTGATCTAACTCTCTCCTCTCTTTCGGAGGGCCAGCCGGTTAAAGTCGAGAAAAATGGACGAACTATCTGTGTGACACGGATCGGTAACGAGGTGTTTGCGGTAGACGATACTTGCTCCCACTCTGATGCCTCGCTCTCAGAAGGTGAAGTCCTTGATTTCAAAATTGAATGTTGGTTACACGGCGCCGAATTTGATCTACGTACAGGCGAGGCGGTTACCCCGCCTGCGGTAGCACCAATAAAAGTTTATCCAGTAAACGTTGACGGAGACTCCGTCACGATAGAAGCGTAGTGAGGTAATTTGATGAGTACATTAGAAATTCGCGGCCTGAAAGTCTCTGTTGACACCGAAAACGGTGCAGTGGAAATTCTTAAAGGCGTCGATCTCACTATCAAATCTGGCGAGACCCACGCAATCATGGGTCCAAATGGTTCAGGTAAATCCACTCTCGCTTACTCGATTGCCGGACACCCGAAGTACAACATCACCGGTGGAACAGTTACATTAGATGGCGTCGATGTTCTTGAGATGACCGTTGACGAGCGAGCCAAAGCTGGACTGTTCTTGGCGATGCAATATCCAGTAGAAGTACCTGGTGTATCTGTTTCGAACTTCCTTCGTACTGCCGCAACAGCTCTTCGCGGTGAAGCGCCAAAGTTAAGAACTTGGGTGGGCGAAGTAAAGGCGGCAATGGAAGCGCTCAGCATGGATCCCTCATTTGCGCAGAGAAATGTCAACGAAGGCTTCTCTGGCGGTGAAAAGAAGCGGCACGAAATTATGCAGTTAGAACTCCTCAAGCCGAAGATCGCGATTCTCGATGAAACCGACTCTGGCCTTGATGTTGATGCGCTCCGTATCGTCTCTGAAGGCGTTAACCGCGCGAAGGAAGGCAACAATATTGGCGTTGTCTTGATCACCCACTACACCCGGATCCTTCGTTACATTAAGCCAGATTTCGTACACGTATTCGCGAATGGCAAGATCGTTGAAGAAGGTGGACCAGAACTAGCCGATAAATTAGAAGCCAACGGTTATGCGGAGTACGTAACCGCGTAATTTGATATGACCTTTGACCCACTCGTTATTCGGAAGGATTTTCCGATCTTTGATCGGAAAATTCGCGACGGAAAACGCTTGGTCTATTTAGACAGTGGGGCGACGAGTCAAAAACCGCAGGTTGTGATTGAAGCAGAGTCGGATTTCTACAGAAATCACAACGCTGCAGCACACCGTGGCGCCCACCAGTTGGCCGAAGAAGCAACGGAGGCGATTGAAGCTGCGCGCTCAAAGGTAGCTACCTTTCTGGGTGGCGCGGTCGATGAAATTGTATTTACCAAGCATTCCACCGAAGCGTTAAATCTCCTTGCCTACTCAATTGGCAATTCACCGGTTGGTAATCGGTTTCATCTCAAACCAGGCGATGAGATCGTCATCTCTGAGATGGAACACCACGCTAATTTAATTCCTTGGCAGCAGCTTGCGAAGCGAACTGGTGCGGTGCTTAAATGGTTTGAAGTTAATAAAGATGGCCGTTTAGACCTCTCAAATATTGAAGGTGTAATTACTGCGCGCACGAAGATCGTTGCGCTCACTCATCAATCCAATGTTCTTGGCACGATAATTCCGCTCTCCGGGTTAGTTGAGCGCGCCCACGATGTTGGTGCAGTGTTTATATTGGACGCTTGCCAATCTGTTCCACATATGCCAGTAAACGTTGCAGATTTAGATATTGACTTTCTAGTTTTCTCTGGCCATAAAGCTGTCGGTCCCACCGGTGTTGGAGTTCTGTGGGGTCGCGCAAATCTTCTGGCAGAGCTACCACCTTTTCTCTTTGGTGGGTCAATGATTGAAAGCGTGACAATGACTGAGGCGACTTGGGCGCCCGCGCCACGTAAGTTTGAACCAGGAGTGCCAAATATGGCGCAGATTGTCGGGTTGGGCGTTGCGCTAGATTATTTAACTAATATTGGGATGGAAAAAATTCACAACCACGAGATCGCACTTACTGATTATGCAATAAGTAAATTGCTAGAAGTTGAAGAGCTGCGAATAATTGGTCCAACTGATATGAAGTTACGCGGGGGAGCGGTCTCATTTACTTTGGGAGCGATACATCCGCACGACTTGGGTCAGTTCTTAGACAATTCAGGGATTGCAGTGCGTACAGGCCATCATTGCGCTTGGCCGCTGACACGGAAGATGGGCGTAGCGGCTACAACCCGCGCCTCGTTTTACCTTTATAACGCTCCTGAAGATATCGATGCTCTGGTTGAGGCTGTACGTGATGCCCAGAAATACTTTGCCTAATGCAGCTTGATAATCTCTATCAAGAAGTGATCTTAGATCACTACAAACATCCGCAGAACAAGAAGTTATCTGCGACCTTCGATGCACAGGTTCACCATGTCAATCCTTCGTGTGGTGATGAGATCGATTTAAACCTAACGATTGCTGATGGCGTAGTTACTAATATTTCTTGGGATGGCGTTGGATGTTCGATTTCGCAAGCCAGCGTTTCAATTCTCACCGAGTTGTTGGTCGGTAAGACGGTAACCGAGGCTTATTTCATCTTCGATCATTTTGTGGCGCTGATGCAGAGCAAGGGTACGGTGGCTGGTGATGAGAATGTGCTGGAGGATGCCATAGCCCTAGCTGGCGTATCTAAATACCCGGCTCGCATAAAGTGTGCACTTCTGGGCTGGATGGCTTTCAAAGATGCAAGTGTGCAAGCGCAAGCCAAATCTAAACTAGAATAACGAATCGAAAGAGAGGTCAATGATGGTTGCTGCAGTGG
>JAQCAO010000092.1 GCA_027731885.1 Actinomycetota bacterium
TTGCAGAGATTAATGATCTACGTCGCAGCGCAATTTCTCGCTCGCATACCGCCACCCATATGGTTCATAAAGCCTTCCGTGAATTTTTGGGGGAGACTGCGACGCAGGCGGGTTCAGAGAATTCACCAGGACGCTTCCGTTTTGATTTTCCAGCAACAGGTGCTGTGCCAGAGAGCGTTTTAAATGACGTTGAGTCGCGAGTAAATACCCTGCTGTTAGAAGATCTAGAAGTTAGCGCAGAAGTTATGTCTCAAGAAGAGGCGCGCAAGATTGGCGCTATGGCGCTCTTCGGCGAGAAGTATGGTGATCGAGTCCGAGTCATTAGCGTCGGTGATTGGGCGCGCGAACTCTGCGGCGGCACGCACGTCACTCGCTCGGGTCAATTAGGAGTAATTAAACTTCTAAGTGAATCATCAATTGGCGCAGGCGTTCGAAGAGTAGAAGCGCTAGTTGGTATCGATGCCTATAACTTCCTTGCCCGAGAACATGTATTATTAAATTCACTTACTAATTTGATCAAAGGCTCACGCACCGAGGAGCTTCCCGAGAGAATCTCTGATCTATTGGTGAAGATGAAAGAGATTGAGAAGGAGCTGGCAGCGGTGCGATCGGCGGCAGCTATGTCTGATATCGCATCACTTGCAGCAAAGACCAAAGTTGTTAATGGAACTTCGCTCACCGCTCTCAGGATTGCAGATGGCGTTGCGGTAGATGATCTGCGCAAGATCGCCCTTGATCTAAGAAATCGCAATACCGAATCAGTTGTTGCTCTAATCAGCGTGGCTGAAGGCAAGCCGGTCCTCGTCGCAGCAGTTAGCGATGCGTCTAGAGCGAAGGGCATTAAGGCGGGGGCTCTCGTAAAGATTGGATCAACCATTCTGGGCGGCGGTGGAGGTGGAAAAGAAGATTTTGCGCAGGGTGGGGGATCATCTATATCTGAGATCGATAACGCGCTAGCTGCGATAGAGAAATCTCTCTCAGGTAATTAATGGCTCGCATCGGCCGTCGCATCGCCTTTGATCACGGTGATGTGCGTATTGGTGTTGCGATATGCGATCCTGATGGAATCCTAGCGACTCCGATAGCAACCTTGCAGAGTAAGAGTCCAACTTTAAAGAGCGAGATCACCAAAATTCTTGAAGAGTACGAACCCGTTAAGGCTTACGTCGGCAATCCCAAACTTTTAAGTGGCGATAATGGAGAAGCGGTTGCTAAGGTCGCAAAGTTCATTGAATTCTTAACCGCTAACTTCGACCTTCCGATCACCCTGGTAGATGAACGGCTATCTACGATCACTGCTTCCAAGCAGCTCAGGGAATCTGGAGTTAATGCCAAAGAGGCGAAGTCGCGAATTGATGCCGCAGCAGCAGTAGCTATTCTTGAGCAAGGTTTGGCTAATGAAGTTAAATAAACCCGCCTTGCTGCGAGTGGTCGCAGCTCTCGCAATTATCTTTATATTTACCGCCGGAACACACCAACTTCGTAAGGGACCAGGTGCGGCACCAGATTTTCCTTGCGGACTCCAGGCATCTGGTGAAGTTGATATCGCTATAGGTCAAGGGGCAACGGGCTCAGAGATCGCCAAACAGCTCTTTGATTTACAAGTAGTGAAATCAAGTTCCGCATTTTTTCGCTTAGCGGTCAGCGATCAACGATCCCAAAGAATTGCACCGGGCTCACACCGAGTGCAAGTCAACCTGTGCGCCAAAGATGCCCTTGATCAATTACTAGATCCGAAACGGATCGTTAATCTAATTAGTATCGTTGAAGGCGCTTGGAATAATGAAATATTTGAAGAGATGGTTAAATCTGGTTTCACCAAGGATGAAGTTAACGATGCGATCAAGCAGAGTCAACTGCCCCCGAACTTTAAATCCTTAGAGGGCTTGCTCTTTCCGGCGCAGTACTCCTTTGCGGATGGCACTTCAGCACAGAGCGCAATTTCAGCAATGGTAGATCGCGCATTACTGGAGATGACCGCGGCAGGGTTCACTGATGCAGGTGGAAAGTACTCGCCTCAACAGTTGCTGGTTATGGCATCGATCATCCAAGCAGAAGGAGAACCGAGTAATTTTGAAAAAGTATCACGAGTGATTCACAATCGACTGGAGAAGGGAATTCCGTTGCAAATGGATTCAACCGTCCATTACGTTATGAAATCGCGCGGAAATATCTTCCTGAGTACGAAATCAACACTGATTCAATCGCAATACAACACCTATCGCAGATATGGTCTTCCACCAGGACCGATAGGAAATCCAGGAGCAGCAGCGATGTTAGCTGCCGCCAATCCAGCACCTGGAAATTGGACCTACTTCATAACAGTTGCCCCGGGCGACACGCGTTTCACGGACAATCTTGATCAGTTCAATGTGTGGAAGGCTGAGTACAAGAAGAATTTGCGAGCCGGAGCCTTTGGGAGTGCTAAGTGAGTAAGAAAATCCTGCGCGGTGCTGTGCTCGGTTATCCAATTGCACACTCACTCTCACCGACTTTACATAAAGCAGCGTTTAATCTTTTAGGGATTGCCGGCGAATACTCCGCGATCGAAGTTAAGAGCGGGGAGCTCAAGAACTTTCTTGAGAACAAAGGAAGCGATTTTGATTACTTCTCATTGACAATGCCGCTTAAGGAAGAGGCGTTAGATCTTGATATCGCAATTGATGAACTAGGCAAGCGCATCCAATCTCTTAACACTCTGATTCGCCGTGAAACAGGTTGGAGCGCCACGAGCACTGATGGTTCAGGATTTATCCAAGCTTTAGCAAATGCGGGTTATCAGCAATTCGATAAGGTTTTAATTCTGGGAGCTGGAGGCACTGCGCGTGCAGTCGCAGGCGCGCTTGATGGTTTAGCCGGTTCGGTTGATGTAATGCGGCGCAGCGTTCGACGCAGTCCAGCAATCGCCGCTTGCTTTAGAACCACTGAGTGCAATTTTCTGGATTGGGATGATCTGGTCGATATCAGCGGCTATCAATTGGTTGTAAATACCACTCCGTCAGGTGCGGCCGATTTAGTCGCAGAGAATTTACCACGTGAGGTTAGCGGCTTACTCTTCGACGTATTGTACAAACCCTGGCCAACGCTTCTTGCGCAACGCTGGAGCGATGCGGGAGGTGCCATATTAAATGGTTTTGAGTTACTGCTCTATCAAGGGATTGATCAGCTCGCTCTGGTATCCGGCGCAGATGTAAAGGTGATCGCTGAAGAGTTACGTAAAACCCTTGCTAAGGCGATTATTTAATCCACACCCGAAAAATCTCTACTTGAGATTTGATTTACCCTCATCCGATGTTCTTTGCTCTCCTCGTTTACTCGGCCTACATCTCATTTGTAGATTTGAAGATACATCGGATTACCAATCGCTCACTTCTCTTTGGAGCAATTACCTTCGCCTGCCTTGCCCTTATTCAAGGCGAACCGCTCCACTGGCGCAGTGCGCTGGTTACTCTGACCATCGCTCCCATTGCTCTGACAGCGAAAGTAGGTGGTGGTGATATCAAGTTGGCCATACTTCTTTCACTCTTCTTTCTACCTTCGACGCTCCTCTTTCTGACGCAATTCGCAATCGCATTCGCCGCTATCAGTAGCGCTCTTGTGATCTGGAGTATCGTTAAGGAGAAATCATTAAAAAGTAGTATCGCTTTAGCGCCCGCTATCTGCGGCGCGGTTATTTGGTGCGCAAGATAGGCGCTGGATCTGTCACAATATGCCAATGCGTTGGCTTACAGCAGGTGAATCCCATGGACAGGCTCTCTCTGCGATTATTGAGGGAATTCCAGCGAGCGTCGAGATCTCCTCTAAAGATATAGATTTTCATTTATCCCGCCGCCGTCTGGGATTTGGCCGCGGAGCTCGCCAGAATTTCGAGGCAGATAAGATCACAATTCTTGGGGGCATTCGTTTAGGGCAGACACAGGGTGGCCCAATTTCAATTCAAGTAGCGAACTCAGAATGGCCAAAGTGGGAGAAGGTTATGTCCGCTGACCCAGTGCCTCTCG
>JAQCAO010000093.1 GCA_027731885.1 Actinomycetota bacterium
CAATGCATCTGCGTGTACACAAGGTTAAGATCGTGGGATCGCTGTGTTCACCATCGGAATGGGACTTTCCATGGGAGCCTCCCCTTGGATTATGGGGCTGATCAGCGAAGCCTTTGGTTTCGCTGCCGCCTATAGCGTGATTTTGGTGGCGCCGGTCGCTTCAACGTACTTATTCAAATCTATAAATCGCATAAAAGTAATTTAGTAACCACTTGCGCTACGTGTCATTGATTTTCGCTACTGTGCCGCTATGAGCGATCTTTCAGCACAGGTGCGTAAAGCCTTAGATGCTGCAGTCGCTGCAATTGGTGGCGCACCTCGTGAAGGCCAGATCGAAATGGCTGAGGCGGTTGCAAATGCGCTCACCGATCGCCATCACTTAATGGTTCAAGCCGGCACAGGCACCGGTAAATCACTTGCTTACTTGGTTCCGGCGCTTGTTCACGGCCGCAAAGTATTGGTCGCAACCGCAACACTTGCCTTGCAGCGCCAGCTAGTCGAACGCGATCTGCCAGCGGTTGTTCCCGCGCTCGAGAAAGTGCTGGGCCGGGAAATAACGTATGGAATTTACAAAGGCGTTGGGAATTACATTTGCTTACAGAAGATGAATACCGAAGAGCCTGATCCAGATGGCGAAGTTTTATTGGAAATTAGCCACCTTGGTAAAGATGCCCAGCGCTTACGTGCTTGGGCAAAGACGCCTGGGGTATCTGGAGATCGCGATGATGCACCTGATGTAGACCGGCGGGTTTGGGCGGCAAATTCGCTTTCGGGACGTGAATGCGTCGGCGCAGATGTCTGCAACTACGGCTCGCAATGTTTTGCCGCAAAGGCAAAGCTAAAGGCGCAATCTGCAGATGTGGTGATTACCAACCACACCTTGCTTGCAATTGAAATTGTGGATTCCCATCCCATCTTGCCTGAGCGCGATGCAGTAATTCTCGATGAAGCCCACGAATTTATGGATCGCACAACGCAGGCAGTTACTGAAGAACTAACATCTGCTCGCGTTATTCGCGCAGCCGCAATGGCGCGCAAACATATGCCAGGCAAGTTATCTGATGCGCTAACCAAGGCGGCTGATAATTTCCACGATGCTATGGCAGATTATGGTGATCAAATTCGTGGAGATTTCAGCGCGCAGGGCAGACTTGAAGAGATCCCATCTTCGCTAGAAGCGCCAATTCGAAAAGTTAAAGATGCAGCCGCAGCGATCGTTCAGATCATTAACGCAGATGATGAAATCGTAGATTCTGATGCGATCGCCGAACGCGCCCGGGTTAAGGGTGCGGTGAGTGAGATCAATACAACTTGTGGCAAGTTGCTGAAAATGGGTAACACCCACGTGCTCTGGTACGAACCAACTTTTTCAACACTTCACTTAGCGCCGTTATCAGTCTCTGAAGTACTGCGCACAAATTTGCTCACCAAAACACCGGTAATCGCAACATCAGCGACGCTAACCGTGGGCAATGGCTTTGATGCCATGGCGCGCAGTATCGGCTTTGTCGTTGGATCTGATGCTGATTCTGAGAGTGAAGATGGCGATATTGATCCAGCCAATGTGCAGATGCTCGATGTGGGCTCGCCCTTTGATTTTGCCAATCAAGGTGTTTTATATATGCCAAAGCACTTGCCTGAACCTGGTCGCGATGGGCCAAGTCAAGAAGTGCTAACAGAACTGGGAGAGCTAATCGATGCGGCTGGCGGTCGCACCCTCGCGCTCTTTAGCTCTTGGCGTGGTGTGGAAGCAGCTGATGCTCATCTGCGTGATGTTTTAAAGGAGCTGCCGATCACAGTGATCACTCAAAAGCGTGGCGATGCGGTGGGTCCACTTGTAGAACGTTTTGCAAAAGATGAGACATCAATTCTGCTCGGCACTATGTCGCTCTGGCAGGGCGTGGATGTTCCGGGCAACTCTTGTATATTGGTTGCGATAGATCGAATTCCATTTCCCCGCCCTGATGAACCAGTAATGTCCGCGCGCGCATCGCTAGCTGATGCGGCAGGCGGCAGTGGATTTATGCAGGTCTCACTTCCACGAGCTGCGCTCTTATTGGCGCAAGGAACTGGGCGTTTGATTAGAAGCGTTGATGATCGCGGCGTGGTGGCGATTTTAGATTCACGGATTGTGACCAAACGCTACGGAAGTGTCCTACTTAACTCGATGCCACCACTTTGGCGCACTTCAGATGGAGAAGTTGTCCGAGAATCACTGCGCAGATTGAATAAGGAACTCTAACTTTTTCTGTAGCGCAGGCCACGAAGCGGCAAAACTGGGATGAAGTGGTAAGCGGGTTACATCCGCAAATAAGACCCATTTAACTTCGTGGGATTCATCATTTAACTCGTGCGCTTCTAACTTCTCGTTCGCTTCTGCAATAACTGTCTCGTAGCTCCACATACCGTGGTTATCGGTATGGTTATCTCGCGGGGTTATACATTGTGGATCAATACCAGTCTCTTCAACTGCTTCACGAATCGCGCCTTCAACAATCGTTTCATGCGAATCGCGCGCACCACCCGGAATACCCCAAGTGTCACCGTTATGCACCCAAGGCGCGCGATGTTGCAGAAGTATTGCGCCATCTCGATAGATTAAAAGGCCGGCTGCTCCATTTAGACCCCAGTGTTTACTTCCGCAAGCGCACTCGATCCAACCATCTCCATCGCGCGCTGCCATAACGCTACTTTCTCACACCTATCCACAGTTATCGAATTTCTAAGGCTGAGAATCTGCTTAACGATCTATCTTCCGCCAGATGAAAGCAAAAACCCTCGTTTTAATCGCAATACTCTCTTTGATTTCTATAAATTCCAGAAGCGCTGCAGATTGCGAAAGCGCTTGTGTGGATGTTTACACCCAAGATGGCCAATTGATCTTTGAAGCGCGTAAAGGTAGCGGGCCAAAGGCCAGCGCCACCCCTAAGCCAATTGCCAAACCGAAACCTCCTTCTGCTCCTAAGCCAGTTGCCAAACCTAAACCAACGGTAAAGCCCAAGGTTGTTGTTCAACCAAAGGTTGTCGCTAAACCCAAGGTAGTAACTCCAAAGAAGAGCGCGCCGAAACCGGTCACTGCAACTTCTCTTAGCGATCGCATCAGCAAATCTCTGCCGACTATTGGGATTTCATATCAGCCAAATTTTCAACCCTTGATTAATGTGCCGGTCTATTTCTGGAGTGATACTCCAGCGTCTTTTCGCACCAAGGTTGATCTAATTGGTGAGGTAATTGATGTAACGATGCGCCCATCATTTACTTGGGCTTTTGGCGATGGGACCTTTATAAATACAAAAGATGCAGGTGCGCCATTTCCTAATGGAAAGGTGGTTCACACATTTTCAAACCCCGGCACTTACCCCGTTGTTTTAATCACAACTTGGGGTGGAACATTTACACATAACGGTGTGGTGCGCGCAATTACCGGAGAAATTAAAAAGATCTCCGCCCTGACCATCACCGTGGTGGCAGCTAAGACCCGATTTATGAATTGAGCGATATGACCACCCTTACTTCACCTCACGATCTGATTGCGGCCATTCCATTTCTAATCGGGTACCACCCAGTTGATTCACTTGTGATCGTTTCCATAAAAGAAAATTGCATCGGAATGGCGATGCGCGTTGATTACCCAAGTGATTTACCCGATTCGGCTTACGACCTGCTGGCCGCACACCTGGAGCGGGAAGGTGCAACTAGCGCGCTGCTGGTCGCATATCTACCTGCTGGGCGTTGTGATGGGGAAGTCGTCTTGGGCGATCTGGCGCGGGCGATTGCGCGAATCGGCGTCGATGTAGATGAAGCGCTCTTAATTGCTGACGGAAAGTATCGATCAACGCTCTGCGGAGATTCTGAGTGCTGTCCGCCAGAAGGGCGCGCCTTACCTGCGATTGATTCATCGCGCGTTGCGGTAGAACATGTAATCGCGGGTAGAGCTATGCCCTTTGCCAATATCGAAGCGCTCACCGAATCAAT
>JAQCAO010000094.1 GCA_027731885.1 Actinomycetota bacterium
ATCTGCCATTGCACGAGTAATCGCCTGGCGGATCCACCAAGTTGCATATGTCGAGAACTTGTAACCCTTTGTGTAATCAAACTTTTCTACGGCGCGGATCAAGCCGAGGTTTCCCTCTTGAATCAGATCAAGGAATAACATTCCGCGACCGGTGTAACGCTTTGCAAGTGAAACTACCAAACGTAAGTTGGCTTCGAGCAAATGGTTCTTAGCGCGCTTGCCATCTTCAACGATCCAATCAAGTTCGCGCTTTAACTTCTTATCCATTTTCTTATCGGCCTTAAGCGCTTCTTCAGCAAATAAACCGGCTTCGATGCGCGTTGCTAGTTCTACTTCTAGCTCAGCATTTAGCAGAGCCACGCGGCCAATCTGCTTCAAATAATCCTTTACTGGGTCAGCGGTCGCACCAGCAGTCATAACTGTCTGCGCTGGAGCATCATCTTCTTCGGAGGCCTTTAGCGTGAAGGCGTTCTCTTCACTTCCTGAAGCCTCTTCAGCCAAGTTAACAACGCGTGGCTGATTTGATTTGCCATCTGCCTCGGTATCGATAATGTCGGTAACTTCTGCAATCAAAGTTTCAACATCTTCAAGTTCGATTTCTTCAACAACGATCTCGTTGCCTTCATCGTCGAGAACAACTGCCGCCTTTGCCGCCTTGCCCTCTGCGGACTTCACTGATGCTGCAACTGGAGCTGGAGGTGGTGCGATCAGTGCAAGTTGTGCCTTAGATAAAATACGACTTGGTGCGCCAAGTTCTGCTTTACGGGCTTTCTCAATTTGGATTGGAAGAGTCTCATCAAATTTGCGAGCTTCAAGAGCGAGCGCCATAAATTCTTTCTTAACCGCTTTGCGGTAATTATCAATGCCGCTTGCCGCTAGCGTTTCAACAATCTCTTTATGGCGCGCCACCGCGCTCTTTAAATCAACTAGCTGCTGTACCTCTTTGGCAGATAAATCTTTTTTAATTGCAACCTTTACTGGCGCTTTCTTGGCGGCTACTTTCTTAGCTGGAGCCTTTTTAGCAGGAGCCTTTTTAACAGATTTCTTCGCCGGTGCTGCTTTCTTCGCTACCGCTTTCTTAGCAACAGCCTTTTTCGCAGGAGCAGATTTTTTAGCGGCAGACTTTTTAGCCTTTGCCTTGTTTTTGAGCGCACTAAATAGAGCCACAATTATCCTTTGGTTTTTTCGAACTATCTTCGAAACTTTTGTTTCGATCTGCTCGAAGCGATGGCTATATTATACTCAAGGCTTGGACGATTGCCGCGCCAACTGCCTCAGATTCAACTAAAAAGCCATCATGTCCGAAATCTGATGAGATCGTAATCAGCGGGGCAGCCTTCGGAACCAGCTCAACAACCTCAACCTGAAGTCGAGGTGGGAAGAGGCGATCGGTATCAATTGAGACCACAACAACGGGAATTTGGATCGATTCCAGCGCTTTAACCACCCCGCCACGCTCACGGCCCACATCGTGGGAGGCCATTGCAGACGTTAGCGAGATATAGGTATTGGCATCGAAGCGTTTCGCTAATTTATCGGCCTGATGATCAAGGTATGACTCAACGGCATACCGTCCGGTCTCATCGCCCTGCATCTGTCGGCCAAAGCGCACATCCATCTCAGATTCGGTGCGATAGGTCAGGTGAGCGATACGGCGGGCAATTCCCATTCCTTCGATTGGGCCCACTTCTTGGTCGTAATAATCGCCGCCATTGAAATTGGGATCAGATTTAATTGCGCGGATTTGCACAGAGAAACCGCCGATTTGATCACCTGTTGCAACAGCTGAGGAACCAATTGTGCAGATCGCACTTACTCGATCAGGATTTTCAATCGCCCATTCCAGGGAGCGCATTCCACCTAGCGATGGACCGACCGCTAGACGATACTTTTCAATTCCGATTGCATCAGAGAATAGAACTTCGGCTCGCGCCATATCACGCACCGTGACCGTTGGAAAACGTGAACCATAACGTTTGCCATCTGGTGCAAAGCTCGATGGACCAGTACTTCCCTGGCATCCCCCAATTACATTGGGACAGACAATGAAATATTTATCGGTATCAAAGGGTAAACCTGGCCCGACCATATTTGGCCACCAAGATGTGACATCAGACCAGCCGGTCATCGCATGGTTGATCAAGATCGCATTATCTTTTGCAGCGTTTAACTTGCCCCAAGATTGATAAGCGATAGTTATATCCGGCAAGGTCTCGCCATTTTCAAGTAAGAGGAAACCGATCTTCATAAATTTGCGCTCGCCTGGATCATGGCCATCTAGCCATGCCCCAGTTACTTGAGCGCTGATCTCTTTTGATCTCTCTTTTGACATTACCTAAATCCTTCACGCACTTGCCTACATCGTTTGATGTGAGCCTGGTCGTCACCCGGAGCACCCCACCGCGGTGGAGGGTTGCCGTCTAATCAGCCGGGGCTATCGATTAGAACTCGTGACCTAGTGCAAAGTCTAACCCAAAAAAGAGGGTGGCTCGAGCCAATTGTTAAATCAGCGAACGGATTTTCCAGCGGAGTCCGTAGCGCTGCTTGGCTTTGGCGCTCGTGAAATCAGTTAACTGCTGCCCTACACTCAGAACATGCAGATGACCGATCAGCAGATCGACCAACGCTTTGAATTTGCGAGAGAGCTGATCGTAAAAGCCGGCGAGCTAGCGATGACTTACTTTAACTCGCTGGAGACACTAGATATCCAAAGTAAAGGCCCGCAAGATTTTGTCAGCCAAGCCGATTACAACACCGAGGTTCTGATTAAAGAAGCGATCAAAGCAAAGTATCCCGAAGACGCCTTCTTTGGCGAAGAAACTGGCGCTGCCGATTTAGCAGGAGCCAAGGGAATTTGGGTAGTAGATCCAATCGATGGCACTCAACCATTTTTAATGGGGATGTCGAGTTGGTGTGTATCAATCGCATTTATTAGTGGTGAAGAGATGTTGATCGGCTTGGTCTATAGCCCGGCCGGTAATCAATTCTTTGCCGCCCAAAAAGGTAAGGGCGCAACCCTTAACGATAAGCCAATCAAGGTGCGCGATGCCAAAACCTTAAATGATGGAATCGTCAGCGTGGGATATTCCAATCGCACCAAGCCAAGTGAACTTATCCAGATGATGACTGGGCTCCTTGAAAATGGCGGTATGTACCATCGCAATGGTTCTGGCGCGCTAGGAATTTGTTATGTAGGCAGTGGCGCTTTGATTGGGTATATCGAAAAGCATATTTACTCTTGGGACTGTCTAGCCGCCTTGTTAATCGTGCAAGAGGCAGGCGGACGTATCAATAACTTCATTAAAGATAATGGCCTAGAAGGCGGCGGTAAGATCGTCGCGGCATCTCCTGCTTTATTTGATCAGTTAAATTGCTTTATCCCGTAACCACTTCACTCTATTTCAATCGGTTCCGAAGATTCCAGCGCAGACTTTAGGATGCAGCTCACGACGCATCGCCGCAAATGATTGTGGTGGCCAGCCAGCGGTGAATACCCGGCGCAAGAGCAGCGCTAGCGAATATCCATTTACATCAGCTAGCGCGCGATCTAAAGCGCGGTGAGCAAGTGCCCCATCGCCACTTTCGTAGGCCAGTGCGGCGAAGAGCGATGCGATCGGTGCGACATAACCTGTCGGTGCAATTCTCAACAAGGCGCGCCACATCGTGAAATAAGTTTCTAACTCTTCGTCGTTATGGCTGCCGAGTGCGAAATCACGAACCTGAATCTCAGATAAGCGACCGATAACTCGGGCGGCGAGTTCTAGATCTTCAATCCCTCGCCCCGCGGCAAATTCACCAGCCAGATCTATCACCGCGGTTGCTCCATCGCGTTGTAATTTATTTAAATTCTTGGCTCTCTCTGAAACGAGGAATTTACTGACTCGCGCGATCCATTTTTCATCTTCGCAAATTGCAAGTGAGGAAATCGATTCGGTGAGCGCTTCGATAT
>JAQCAO010000008.1 GCA_027731885.1 Actinomycetota bacterium
CCATAAATTCGGAACACCTGCGGCTGTCTCAAGTTCAACTGCCTCAGCTTCAAGTTTCGGCAAGTCCAAGACCTTTTCTATAGATACAAGAGTTGCGCTAATCGCAGCAATCTCAAGATCGTATTCACGGGCCATGAGGTAAGGATAGCGAGTACTTTCGTTGATGATTTTGAATGCTTAGTTGCGTGGAGGAGTTAAAATCCTCCCATTGTGGGTGCGATCCCAACTCGGGGCACTAGTTCAGTCACTCTATCTGGGCAAAGATAGAAGAGTTGAGTAAGGTGAAGAGATGAAGACCCTGAAAAAACTTATTGCTGTCGTAGTGGCCACTCTTCTTCTTACTTCGTGCGGTCAGAATGATGGCGCATCGGTAAGTGGGGCGGGTCTTGATTTTAATGCCAAAGTAAAGGCAATTGAACTTGGTATAAAGAAAATCGAAGACAATGTCAGTAATACTGGAGAAGTCAGGACAACGGAAGATTTTGAGAATATGACTAATAAAAGTGGTGAAATCCTTGATGAGTTTGAAGCTTTAGTAAGAACTTTTATTTCGGATATAGAACTGGCCAGCGCAGACTTGCCCAAAGAAGACACAGTTGAAAATCCATCAAAAACTACCTTACTCTCCTGGGCTGATGGCTATAAATCTTATGCATATTTTCAAAGACAAAATCAATTGATAAGTCAAGAATGTGTTAGCAAAGCAGCTGGGTGGGTGGGTTGTGTTTATGCGAATGTGCAAGCTCAGATTGATAATGCAAAGGCGTCTATAGATGAATTGAAAGTCACAACTGAGGGAATAGAAAAGTGGCGAAAGTTCGCGGGTAAATAATCTGATTTAACTCGAGGGAAATTGCGAGATGGCTCACGATGGTTTGACTTTAGGCAAACCATCGTGCAAACCATCGTGAGCAAAGTTCATACTGCTACCCTTCTGACTTATGAGCACCGATCCTGCCAAGCAAGAGCGCATGCGCTCCATCGTGTCCACCCTTTTATATGTAGAAGGTGCGATCGTGTTATCCCTAGGCATCTGGATGGGGGTAATGGGAATTACTCACGAAGATCGCGAGATAGAGCCGCTAATGGGCGTGCTCGGCTTTACAGTTTTGGGTGGCTTCGGATTAATCGCTTGCGGTCGCGCATTTGCGCAGAAGAAGAATTGGGGAAGAGCCCCTGCAGTTTTAGCTAATTTAATTGTCTTGGGCGTTGTGCGCTATCAATTCGATGGGGGCTTTTTCATCGGCGCAGTACCACTTCTACTTCTATCGATACCAATTTTATATTTAGCAATATCAATTGTTCCTGAGGGAAAAAAGAAGTAAATCAAAGTTACTTAAAAGGGAACTATCTTTCGATCTTCCCAAAGTAGGCCTGTAACTTGACCTGTTCCGCGTTCTGAAATATCCGCTGTTGCTAACCAAATAGCAGTCTCGGCACCTTCTTCAACGCTACGTGGCGCATCGGGTCCGCCCATATCAGTGCGTGTGTGATTGGGACAGATCGCATCCACGTAAAATCCGCGAGCACCGAGTCCCGTTTCGTGCGCCAAATTGCGCACAAGTGAATTAACCGCAGCTTTACTAATTCGATACGGGGCAAGTCCTCCGGCGCTTCCTGGTCCAGACATCCGACCTAAGCAGGCAGAGTAGATAACAACGCGACCGTCACGCGCATCGGCCATGGCAGGTGCGATTGAATTTACTAAAATGAAAACTGAGTTTAAATTGATATTAAGAACGCGGTTCCATTCTGCATCTGTTGTGCGCAGAGTTTTTGACATCTTCTCGCTCATAACTCCATGGGCTAGTACCAAAACTTTTGGGGCCGCAAGTGAGGTGGCTATTTCATCTGCCATATTCCGAGTCGCAATTTGATCTTCTAAATCAACTGCGTGGGTTGTGATCGTTAACCCTGACTGTGTCGCCACAAATTCGCTGAGTAAGGATTGGCGAGCGCCGTCTAGTCGCTGCACATCCTTTGCGATAAGCGCTAGATCAAAACCTGCGGCAGCTAATCCCCGCGCAGTTTCCAAGCCGAGTCCGCGACTGCCGCCGCTAACAATCGCCAGTGGTCTTGAAGTCGGGGCGGTTTCTGAATGCACGAACCAACTCTGCCAACGAAGGCGGAGACTGTCGCGCTGAGATTCGCTTTTAGCGCCCGCATCCGGCGTAATTGTGCTCAATATCGCGCCTTGGGTTGGCGAGAGAGGATTTATTTAAGCCACGCTCAGCCGATAGGATTAGGCACGCATTAAACGTTTTTTTCCGCGTTAATCGTGAAGAGGGAGTTGCCAGTGTCGGCAGATTTCGGAGCCAATGATTGGCTCGTCGAAGAGATGTACGAGCGTTACCAAGCCGATCCAACTTCAGTTGAACCTTCATGGATTGAATTCTTTAAGACTTACTCACCCGGCGCCACAACTTCTGCGCCAGTTGCGACAACCTCAGTGACCTCAGCACCAGCAACCTCAGCACCAAAAGGCGGAACGCCACCTGTTCCTAAAGCTGCACAAAAAGTTTCTGCACCGGCGCCAGTTGCTGCACCCGTTGCACCAGTTGTTGCTGCGCCGGTTGTTGCTGCACCAGTTGTTGCTGCGCCGGTTGTTGCTGCACCAGTTGTACAAGCAGCTGCACAAGCTTCGACACCAACCCCCGCACAAGCTCCAGTTAAGCCGGCACCCCTCTTAGATACACCAAGTGCTGCAACTATGGAACCACTTCGTGGAGTTGCTGGACGCGTAGTTGCATCAATGGAAGCTTCGCTATCCGTTCCGACAGCGACAAGTGTGCGCGCAATTCCTGTCAAGTTGATGATTGATAATCGCACCGTTATTACAAATCACTTAAAGCGAACTCGCGGCGGAAAAGTTTCATTTACCCACATCATTGCTTACGCAATGATCAAAGCGATGCGCCAGATGCCAGAGATGAATGTTTTCTATGGCGAATTAGATGGCAAGCCCGCACTTGGTCGTCCCGAACATATCAACTTGGGAATTGCAATTGATTTAGCAAAGCCAGATGGAACCCGCCAATTATTGGTCCCATCTATTAAAGGTTGTGAAGCTTTAGATTTCGGGCAGTTCTGGGTTGCCTATGAAGAAATTGTTAAGAAAGCCCGCGCCGGTACTCTCACTGTTGAAGATCATTCAAACACAACTGTTTCGCTGACTAACCCCGGAACGATCGGAACTGTTCACTCAGTGCCGCGTTTGGTACAAGGCCAAGGTTTGATCGTTGGCGTCGGTGCAATGGATTATCCAGCTGAATTCCAAGGTGCAAGTGAAGAAACTCTGGCTCGAATGGCAATCAGTAAGGTAGTTACTCTTACCAGCACTTACGATCATCGCGTTATTCAGGGCGCGCAATCAGGAGATTTCCTACGTCGCATCCACGAAATTCTGCTCGGTGCGGAAAACTTCTACGATGAAATTTTTGCTGCACTTCGTATTCCATACGAGCCAATTCGCTGGGCATCAGACTTTGAATTCTCCAAAGATGAAGAGATCAATAAGACCGCTCGCGTGCAGCAACTAATTCAGGCTTATCGCACCCACGGTCACTTGATGGCAGATACCGATCCGCTGGAATACGCACAGCGTTCTCACCCAGATCTTGATGTTGTTACCCACGGACTTACTTTGTGGGATCTCGATCGTGAATTTGCAACTGGTGGTTTTGGCGGCGAGAAGTTTATGAAGCTCCGCAAGATTCTCGGAATCTTGCGCGATTCCTACTGCCGTTCAGTTGGCGTTGAATATATGTATATCTCAAGCCCTGAAGAGCGTAAGTGGATACAAGAACATATTGAAGTTGGTTTCACAAAGCCAGCTCGCGAAGAACAACTCCACATCTTGCAAAAGCTCAGCGATGCCGAAGCATTTGAATCTTTCTTGCAGACCAAGTTCGTCGGACAGAAGCGCTTCTCGCTGGAAGGTGGCGAATCTGTAATTCCGATTCTTGATGCTGTGATTTCTGCAGCGGCTGAGAAGAAACTCGATGAAGTCTGTATCGGAATGCCACACCGAGGTCGCTTAAATGTTTTGGCAAATATCGCAGGTAAGGCCTATGGCCAGATCTTCCAAGAGTTCCAAGGACATTACAAAGAGAATGAAGTTCACGGTTCTGGAGATGTGAAGTACCACTTAGGTACTGAAGGCGTATTTACAGCCGAATCAGGCGCACAGACCAAGATTTACTTAGCTGCAAATCCATCACACCTAGAAGCGGTAAATCCAGTTCTTGAAGGAATTGTTCGCGCCAAGCAGGATCGCTTAAATATAAAAGATCTCTTCTCGGTTCTACCAATTCTCTTACACGGAGATGCCTCATTTGCCGGCCAAGGAGTTAACTTCGAAACTCTGCAGCTTTCCAAACTTCGCGGCTACCGCACTGGCGGAACCGTACATATAGTTGTAAATAATCAAGTTGGCTTTACTACAGCGCCACACGCTGCACGATCTTCACGTTATTCAACCGATGTTGCAAAAACAATTGAGGCTCCAGTCTTCCACGTAAATGGAGATGATCCGGAAGCGTGCGTACGCGTGGCGCACCTAGCCTTTGAGTATCGCCAAGCATTTAACAAGGATGTTGTCATCGACATGGTTTGCTACCGCCGTCGTGGACATAATGAAGGCGATGAGCCGAGCTTCACTCAGCCGCTTATGTATAAGCTAGTAGACGCCAAGCGATCAACCCGAACTCTTTATACCGAATCCCTAGTCGGGCGCGGTGACATCACACTGGAAGATGCAGAAAAGTTGGCGCGCGATTACCAGGTGCAACTCGAAGAAGTTTATGCATCAGTTGCAAATTATGAAGAAGAGCATGATCCAAACTTCCAGCCTCCAACTGTTCCTAACGCTGAAGATGTCCCAACATTTATCTCTGAGCCATTGATTCGTGAAATTGCGGCAACACAGATTGCCATTCCAGAAGGCTTCCACGTCCATCCCAAGTTATTGCCACAACTTCAAAAACGCGCTGAGTCAATTGATAATGGAACCATCGATTGGTCAACCGGTGAAATGCTCGCCTTTGGTTCGCTACTTAAAGAGGGGCGACCAATTCGTTTGGCGGGACAAGATTCACGTCGTGGCACATTTAGCAATCGCCATGCAGTAATTGTTGATAAAGAGAACGGTTCTGATTGGACTCCACTTAGCTCTCTAGTCGCTGATCAGAGCCAATTCTTTGTAATTGACTCCCTGCTCTCTGAATATGCAGCGATGGGATTTGAGTATGGATATTCAGTTGCTCGACCAGAAGCCCTTGTCTTATGGGAAGGCCAATTCGGAGATTTCGCAAATGGGGCTCAAACAATTATCGATGAATTTATCTCGTCCGCACTTCAAAAATGGGGTGAGCGTTCATCCGTGGTCTTGCTACTTCCACATGGTTATGAAGGTCAAGGACCAGATCACTCTTCAGCGCGTATCGAACGTTTCTTATCTCTTGCCGCTGAAAAGAATATGACGATTGCGCAGCCTTCAACTCCTGCCTCTTACTTCCACTTGCTACGTTTCCACGCAGCAAATCCAAAGCGCCGCCCTATGATTGTCTTCACACCAAAGTCAATGCTCCGCTTACGCGCTGCTGCTTCTTCAATGAGTGATTTCACATCAGGAACTTTCTTGCCAGTAATCGGTGACACCACCATAAGTAATGCATCTCGTTTGATTTACTGCTCTGGAAAGATTTATCACGACCTTGTTGCAGAACGCGCTCGTCTAAATGACAACAGCACGGCAATTGTTCGTGTTGAGCGCTTGTATCCACTTCCAGTTACCCAAATGGAAGTTGAAGCAAAGAGGCATCCAAACGCTAATTTACTTTGGGTTCAAGATGAACCAGCAAACCAAGGACCTTGGCCTCATATCGCCCTAAGTACTACCGAGGTTATTGGTGGAACCGCAGTTGATGCCCGCGTACTTCGGAGAATTTCACGTCGCGCATCTGCATCTCCAGCAACCGGTAACCACCACTTACATGAAGAAGAGGCGAAAGCGCTGATGTATGAGGCGTTTACCCGCTAACTTTTTTATTTCTGGTTTTGATTCTGGTGATTACCTTTCCGATTACTTCCGCTCTACTCAAATGACCCCAGGTACGAGAGTCAGTACCTAATTTGTTATCGCTTTCGACGAAGTAGCTTTCCTGCCCAGAATCATCTAGCTCGATTTGTGTTATGCGTTTTATATAAAGAATCCCAGGTTGCTGCTCGCGCTCGATAACAACAACGTCGCCCAACCGAAGTGTTAAGCGCTTACTCCCGAAGAACCGGTAGCGGACAAGGAGCCAATCCCGTGGGTTGTAAGTCGGCTGCATTGAAGCGCCTTCTACGATGACCCTTCCGAAGATGCCAAAGCCGCTCATGAACGGTAGTCTCACACATACAGCTTTCGAAATAAAGAAAAGAATTGAGGAGAGAAAATGAAGAACTTTTTTACACCAAAAGTAACTGTTCATGCTCACTGCGATCTTCCTTGTGGAGTTTATGATCCAGCACAGGCGAAGATTGAAGCGCAATCTGTAAAGGCGTGCATGGAAAAATATGCCGCAAATCCAGATCCAGATTTCCGCTCACGTTCAGTTGCAATTAAAGAAGAGCGTTCACACCAAGTTAAAGAGCACCTATGGGTTCTGTGGACGGATTACTTCAAGACTCCACACTTTGAGGCCTACCCACAACTTCACTCGCTATTTAACGAAGCAACAAAGTTAGCGGGCGCAGCTGGCACCAAGGGAACGCAAGATGTAGCAGTTGCAGATAAGTTGATCGCAAAGATCGATGAGATTGCAGAGATCTTTTGGGCAACTAAGAAGGCTTAACCCTCTGAGCAATTAATTAAAGATTGAGCGGCGGTGCGCGCGAGGAAAGATACTCGCTCCACCGCCGTTCTTTCTATTCTGGAGTAAGCGATATGGCGCTCACCATCGTAAATATCGCATTCAAAGATCATTGTCCGATCAACAACTTCAATACAGCGCGCAGTGGCACGAACTTCTGTTCCGATTCCAACAGAGTCAATCAGCGAGATATCAAATTTATCAACAATCGTTGTTTCACCATTTTCTAGTAACTCGACCAGCGCCGCCACACACGCACTCTCCATCACGCTCATAAAGTGACCTGGCGCTAAAATTGGTAGATCTGAAATTCCCATCGCTAAGCACGTATCGCCGGGGCGCACAGTCATCACTGAAAATCCAACTGCGCCAATAATCTCTTCAGCAGGTTTCATAAAATACGACTTACTTTTCCTCTTCAATAAAGTGTTGAACGTGAGTCTGCTCAATTTGAATCTCGCGGTGCTCGACATTGCCAAACTCATCAATTTCAATTGAGATTTCGGTCATGCTGAACTGGGTTACAACTTCTGTTACTCCAGCCCCACTGGCCTGACGTAATAGCTCTTCATGAATGCTCTGGTGCAGATCTGCAGGAGCTTTTTCATCACAAGTACGGCGCAGTACATCCTGCAACAACGAATGCATCTCTTGCTCGTGGGCAACTTCTAATCGGCATGGCACACAAGCATCTAAATGCGATGCGATCGCCTGCGGATTATGTGCATCTTCGATTACGCCCTCAATAATAAATACGACTGAGGAGAGGACTTCAAAGCATGGAATCTCTTCGATAAAACTCATGACTTCTCCCCCTTCCCCTTTTTAGGTTGAGTGGAGTAACCAAGTTCTTTGGCGTAATCCGCTAACTTCTCACGTAAGAGTTTGCGTCCGCGATGCAGACGTGACATAACTGTCCCTGCTGGAACCTCGACTATCTCTGCAATCTCCTTATAAGAAAAACCTTCTACGTCTGCTAAATAAACTGCAATACAAAATTCTTCAGGAATCTCCTGCAGCGCTCTCTTTATATCGCTATCTGGCAGATTCTCCAGCGCTTCTACTTCTGCTGATTTACCTAGGTCGCTGGTGTGGGATTGCGCCTCTGCCAATTGCCAATCTTCAAGTTCGCCTGAAGCTAGCTGTGGACGGCGCTGATCTTTACGATAGGTATTGATAAAGGTGGTTGTTAGAACTCGATATAACCAAGCGCGCAGATTTGTTCCCTCTTCAAATTGATGGAAGGAGTTAAATGCTTTTAGGTAAGTATCCTGAACTAAATCGCGTGCATCTTCCGGATTCTTGGTATACCTCAGCGCAGCAGAATAAAGCTGATCCATAAACACAAGGGCATCGCGCTCGAACCGATCGTTGCGGTCGGTAGCGCTCTCTAGGACTAAATCTTTAGATGCCATCTCTTACACAATATCCCAAAGCGCTTAGAAACGCCCACTTAAAAGTAGTTAAAAGAGCGTCTGCGCTTCACCGAGATCAAAGGGCGCGATCAAATCGGGGCCGTTATTGGCAACTAGATTAACTCTAGGCGCAACCGGCCTAGTGGTTAAACCGCTAGCGGGATCAGTAACTTCCATCAGGGAGATCAACGTTTCGATTTCACGATTTTTTGGATCTAGCCAAATATCCCAGCGATCACTTGGCATAAAGACCGGCATTCGGCTGTGAATAGTTGCTAACTCTCCAACAGCCTCGCGCGTGATAATCGCAGCGCTCTGAATTTGGGCACCGCTTTCACTCTTCCAGGTGCTCCAGATCCCAGCAATCGAAAGAGATTTATTCTCATCATTCGAAGAAATATAGAAAGGTTGTTTAGGTGGATATTTCCCGAGTGAGGTTGCCCATTCGTAATAACCCGTGGCCGGAATTAAACATCGTGAGGTTCGAAATGCTTGTCGGAAAGTTGGCTTCTCGTGGATCGATTCACTTCGCGCATTTATCGCATGCGATTGCGAATTTCTCGCTTCGGTAAAGTTCTTATGCCAAGGAGCGATTAAGCCCCAGGATGCCGAATCGAGAACTTGGCCGCTTTGGTGATCGCGAATAATGTAGATCTCATTTGTGGGAGCGATATTCCAATTCAGTGGCAGTGATTTATCGACGAGTGATCCATCGAGATCAAACCTTTCGATGATCTCGTCCATCTCCTGCGCTTGGGCATAACGACCGCACATAGGTAGAGAGTAGACTGCTGCTTATGCTCTGGCCCGCTCCATTTCGTGGACGCAACTCAGTCAGCGCGCGAGTAACCATTCCGGGATCGAAATCGGTAACCAATCGCGCGTTAATTCTTGCTGCCCAAGCGCAATCGCCTTCGACTTTAAAGCGTCCGCTTTTCTCCCGTGATAGCGAGTTAATGGTTGCAGGGCTAAAAGCGATGGGGGTTGGGATTTCCGAGATCCAAATCGATGGAGATCTCGCTTGGAAAGTTACTCCCACAAAGTTAAAGGGATCAGTAAAAGTGGATGTAGGTAACGCCGGCACAGTGATGCGTTTCTTGCCACCTCTTTCCGCTTTGGCAAATGGCGACATCTCCTTTGATGGAGATCCGCGTTCATACGAACGTCCACTTGGGCCGGTTATCGCTGCGCTAGAAGAACTTGGAACTGAGATAGAACACGACGGGCGTTACTCGTTGCCGATGGTGGTTAAGGGTAAAGGCGCAATTGCCGGTGGTTCGCTGACCATTGATGCGAGTGCATCTAGTCAGTTTTTATCAGCGCTACTTTTAATTGGTCCAAGTACAACAAATGGAATCACTGCGACGCATCAAGGTGGCGCGCTTCCATCAATGCCACATATTGATATGACCGTTCAGATGCTCCGTGACTTCGGTGCAGAGGTAAAAGTTGATAAAAAATCTCAGAGTTGGAGCGTGGCCGCTGGTGCACTCAACGGCGTTGATTTGGTAATTGAGCCAGATCTTTCTAACGCCGCGCCATTCTTATCGATTGCAATGGTTTGTGGTGGTTCAATCACAATCGCAGATTGGCCGAAAGAAACCACCCAGCCTGGCGATCAATTGCGTGAAATACTTTCACATATGGGAGCACAAGTTTCACTCTCTGCAGAAGGGCTAACAATTACCGGCACTACTGCGATTCACGGAATCGATATCGATCTGCACGATGTTGGTGAGTTAACTCCAGCCATCGCGGCTCTCGCAGCTCTTGCCGATTCACCATCACATCTGCGAGGCATTGGACATCTACGTTTACACGAAACTGATCGGTTAGCGGCGCTAACCCGCGAAATTAACTCACTTGGTGGCAGCGTTGTTGAAGAAGAAACTTCACTGCGCATTACACCAGCCGGTAAATTTGGTGAAGGGCTACACAGTGGAACCTTTCATACCTACGACGATCATCGCTTAGCAACTGCTGGCGCTGTTATTGGTTTAGCCGTGCCAGGTATTGAAGTCGAAAATATTGCAACCACTCGCAAAACACTTCCAGACTTTCCTGGTCTTTGGCAGAGTTTGATCTCATGACGCCACGCGAATTCGACGAGTCCGACGCTCGTATTCGCCCCGCGCGCCGCACCCGCCCGCGCAGTAAAGATCGTCCATCGCACTCTGATGCAATTCAGGCACTTGTCACAACGGTAGATCGTGGTCGAACAACTTGTATAACTAATGGGGGAATCATTGTCACCGCGATGAAGGCCCGCGAGATGGGCCCGAAATCTGTCGTCGTTGGAGATTTAGTTAACCTAGTCGGCGATGTAACTGGAACCACTGGTTCACTTGCGCGAATTGTTTCTATCGAACCGCGCCGCAACACTTTAAGTCGAACCGTAGATGATGCCGCAAAGATGGAGCGAACTATTGTGGCAAATATAGATCAGCTGGTGATTGTGGTTGCGGCAGCAAATCCCGAACCGCGTCGTGGCCTAATCGATCGCTTCTTGGTCTGTGCTTTCCACGAGAATATAAAGCCAATTTTATTAGTTACTAAGACAGATGTGGCACCAGTCCCAGACTTTTTACACGAGTATGAAACCCTTGGAGTGGAAATCGCAACTGCTGCGATCAAATCTGCTTCACGAGAAACTGATCTAGCTAACCTATTTAATTTATTAAATGGCAAGACCTCAGTTTTAGTTGGACACTCAGGGGTAGGTAAATCAACGCTTATAAATGCCTTGGTTCCACATGCCGATCGCGTAACTGGTGATGTAAATGATGTAACCGGCCGAGGACGCCACACCTCTTCTAGCGCTATCGCATTACCGCTTGCGACCGATCTTTCACCTGCACAAGGTTGGATTATTGATACACCGGGAATTCGTGCATTTGGTTTAGCGCACTTGGACTCCAACCGTATAGTCGCAGCATTTGAAGACCTATTTGAAGTTACCCAAACCTGTATGCCAAATTGCTCACACCACGAAGTCGGCTGCCGGTTAAATGAATGGGCGGCGCCAAAAGGTGTTGTAGATAACGAGCGAAGTGCGCGGGTAGCAAGTCTGCGCTCACTATTAGAACTTAAAGATTCAAACCCGCCCGCGCTAGACTGACAACATGTCATTTACGCGGGGCAATGATCTAGCGCTAGCAATTCGCCTAGCCGATGCTGCAGATTCAATTACCTTAGCGCGCTATCAATCTATAGATTTACAAGTTTCAACGAAGCCAGATAACACTCCAGTCACTGATGCCGATAAAGCTTCTGAAGAAGCGATCCGTGCGTTGCTCAAGAGCCATCGCCCTGATGATGGAATCGTTGGTGAAGAATTTGGAAACGATGGCGCAGATGCCGAGAGATACTGGGTGATCGATCCAATCGACGGAACAAAGAACTTTTTGCGCGGGGTGCCAACCTGGGCAACGCTGATTGGTCTAATTGAAAAGCGCAGCGATGGATCTGAAGTTGTGGTTGTTGGAGTAGTCAGCGCGCCAGCGCTCTTTCGTCGCTGGTATGCCAGCGAAGGCAATGGCGCATATGTAATGGTCAATAAATCTGCACCTAAGAAAATTTCCGTTTCGCAGGTCTCTGAGATCAAAGATGCTTCAATTTCATACTCTGATTTCAATGGATGGGGAGAGCGACTTGCTCCCTTTAAAGATTTACTCAATAACGCTTGGCGCACTCGCGGCATAGGTGATTTCTGGTCACATATGTTGGTAGCTGAAGGCGCGGTTGATGTTGCCGCAGAACCTTCGCTGGCGATATGGGATATGGCAGCGCTCGACATAATTGTCCGCGAAGCAGGCGGTAGATTCACCAGCGTCGCAGGTGTGGACGGCAGTTTAGGCGGCAGCGGACTTTCGACTAACTCTGTGATTCACCAAGAGATTGTAGGTAAGTTAAATGGCCGTTGAAGATATCAAGATCGAACTAAATCGCCCACCTACTCCTGAACCTGAAAAACCCGGCAGAGATATTGATTTAAGTAAAACATCTCTAACTCCGCGCACCTTCTCTGTAACAGGAATGACTTGTTCGTCTTGCGTCAACACTATAGAAAAGTCCTTAAATTCAATTAGTGGTGTGAGCGCCAGCGTTAACTTTGCAACAGAGACAGTCCATATCTTGGCATCTGCCGAGATTAAGAGCAGCGAGATTATTAAGAAGATTAAGAGCACTGGTTACACCGCTACTCTGATTGAAAATGGCGACGGTCCTGCGCTGCATAGCAAGAAATCTGGGGTTGCGCTCTTCTTCGCAATTCTCTTTGCCGTTCCAACGATTGCAATGTCAATGATTCACCAATGGCATGCTCAACTAGATATTCAGATTCTAAATACTCTGTCCGCTTTAAATATTCTTCCGCCACTTTATTCACCAACTGCTTGGCTTGCCATCGCGCTGACTACTCCACTAATTTTGCTTGTCGCTCTACCTATTCACCGCGCAGCGCTGCGCAACTTCTTCCATCCAACGATGGATTCACTTATCTCACTAGGATCCTTTAGCGCATTTGGGTGGTCGATTTATGCAAATGCCACCGGTACCGGTGATGTTTACACTGAAGTTGCCGCGGGCGTTCTGCTCTTTGTGATTTTGGGGCGCTATCTTGAATCAAGAGCAAGGCGCCGGGCCAGCACCGCGCTATCTACTCTGCTCACGTTAGGCGCAAAAGAGGTAATTGTGCTGCGTAATGGGTTAGAAGTAATTATCCCGATCTCAGAACTTGCTATTGGTGATGACTTTATTGTTAAACCAGGAGCACGCGTTGCAACAGATGGATTGGTAATTTCCGGAACCTCATCAGTTAATAACTCAATGTTGACCGGTGAGTCAGTTCCTGTTGAAGTCTCACCTGGATCACGCGTGATCGGAGCTTCGCTTAATAACAATGGGCGGATCATTGTTCGAGCAACGCGTGTGGGTAGCGATACAGAGTTGGCGCGCATCACTGCAATGGTGGTCCAAGCACAAGGCCAGAAAGCGCCGATTCAGAAGATTGCTGATCAAATCTCAGCAATCTTTGTCCCGATTGTTACTTTGCTGGCTATCGCGACTTTCTTTGGTTGGTATTACCTCGGAGACAATGTTGATGGGGGGTCACTCGCCCAATCGATTCAAATTGCAATTACCGTTCTAGTAATCGCCTGCCCTTGCGCACTTGGTTTAGCTACCCCCGTTGCGCTCTTGGTCGCATCAGGGCGCGGAGCATCACGTGGAATTGTATTGCGCCAACCTCGCGCCCTAGAACTGGCTCGTAAAGTCGATGTGATTGTTTTAGATAAAACCGGAACTCTGACAACTGGAGTTATGAAGGTTCACGATGCGTCTATCCCAATTGGCGCTCATAAAGTTCTTGGCGCTGCATATTCAGAATCGTTAAATGAAAAGACTATTTTATCTTCGGCGCTCTCCCTTGAATTAGCAAACGATCATCCAGTTGGGCAAGCGATCGTTTCTCACGCGCTGGCAAGTGGTGCTAATCGCCACGAAGTTGTTGAGTTCACACAAACTCCTGGCGCTGGAGTCGCCGGCCGAGTTTTACTTGGCGCGATCTCACCAGTTGTATTAATCGGAACTCCAAAAGCAATAGCACATAGTGCAACTACCTTTGATCCCGCTATCGCAGAAGCAATTACACGCGGTGAAGAATCAGGGCTCTCGGTTGCGGTCCTTGCTTGGGATGGCGTTGCAATCGCCGTTTTTGCAATTGGAGATCAAGTTAAGGCAGATGCCGCTGCAACAATTTCTGCGCTTGTCGATTCTGGTATCACACCGTGGTTGGTTACTGGGGATAACGAAGAGAGCGCTGGCGCAATTGCCCGCCTTGTCGGTATTAAAAGTGAAAATGTAATTGCCCGCGCTCTGCCTGATGAGAAGTTAGCGCGAATTACTGCGCTAAAGGACGCTGGTCACACTGTTTTAATGGTCGGCGATGGGATTAATGACGCTGCTGCACTTGCTGCCGCAGATCTAAGTATGGCTATGGGTACGGGCACCGATACTGCAATTTCTAGCGCCGATATAACCTTGATGCGTCCTGAGTTGATGGGCATTGTCGATGCGCTAAAACTTTCTAAGCGGACATTATCAACTATTAAATCTAACTTGGTATGGGCATTTGCTTATAACGTAGTCGGTATTCCAATCGCCGCTGCAGGTTTATTAACGCCGATGTATGCAGCAGGAGCAATGGCCGTTAGCTCGCTCTTTGTTGTGACTAATTCTTTACGAATTAGATAGAGCGCCTTTTCTAACTTTAGAATTACTTAAGTCTAAAGCTTGGATATTTATCGGTTACGAGCAAGAGCATGTAGCCTTGCACGCGGTTCCAGTATGAAATAGTTCCGAATACGATCTCTCCGGCCCAGCGCGGGTACTTACCGGTTATCGAGGTTTGAACCCAAGCAATTACTGTAACAACCAGAGAAATTACTAGGTAGATCGCGCCAACGATGTAATGCGGAATCGCCAAGAACCATTTAACGAGCGGAAGCCAACGCTTTAACTTCTTTCCACCATCAACATCAGGAAAGACAACAGATACCTTTGAGCTCGCTTCGATCGATGGATATTTATCGCTTAAAATCAAGAGATAAGCAGCTAAGCGAGTTGAAAGTTCGATCAATGCGTGATTAAAAGTCAAAACATAACTTGGATACTTTCCGCGAAAGAGCAAGGCCAGAACTGTGGGGATCACGATTAACCCGGCCGTGCCAGCCGCCCACTTCTCGCTCTCGCTAAAGGAAGACTGCGCAAATGTTCCTACAAAGATGATCACCGGAAAGGCAAGAATGCCACGCCAAAAACTGTCGCACGGTTGCGATTCTTGTGCTTGATATTGATCTGAGTCGTAACACTTTTGCTCACATCAATACCTTTTCTAGTAGCGGGGGCAGGATTTGAACCTACGACCTCTGGGTTATGAGCCCAGCGAGCTACCGAGCTGCTCCACCCCGCGTCGGAAGTGTCAGTCTAAAGGGTGGGCAAGTAATAGCCAAATCCGCTTATTTAGCGAATAAGAATTAATTACGTCCTTCTGCAGCGATCGCGGCAGCAAGTGCTGCCTTTAAACGATCCTGTGCACGCCCATATGCTGCAAAGTCTCCCTTGGCAAGTGCTGCATTTCCGTCAGCGATCGCCTGCCTTGCATTTTCTAGCGCACTCTTTAGATCTGCAGATGCGTTATCAGTACTTGATGTCGTTGGTGTGCCTGAAGAAGAAGTTCCGGAGTTACCACCGAAGACTTGATCAAGTGCGCCCTTTAGCGAATTATCAAAACCAATTACATCGCCAAATGAAACGAGCACCTTCTGCAAAAGTGGATATGCTGAAGAATTAGCTGTTGCTCTTACATAAACCGGCTGTACATAAAGTAATCCGCCACCAACTGGGAGCGTTAACAAATTACCAAGCACAACATCAGCGCCACCTTGGCGCAGCAAGGAGAGTGAGTTAGCAACTTCTGGTTTCGCTTCAAAGTTAGAGGCAACCTGAGATGGGCCCGCGATGTTGGTGCTACGTGGAAGTTGCAATACCGTCATCTTTCCGTAATTTGGCCCATAGTTTGAGTCGACTACGGCGAATGCAGATAGGTTTTCACGGCCACCACGTGGAACAAATGGTGTAGTTAAAGTAAATGTCGGCTTATCGGATCCTGGCATTTCCAGAGTCATGTAATAAGGAGGTTGCGCTCCAGCATTTGCACCGAAAGTTGAAGGATCGCGAGGTACGCGCCAGAAATCTTGTCCTCCGTAAAAAGCTGCGGCGCTTTGTACGTGATATGAGCTAAGGACATCACGTTGTACGCGGAAGAGATCTTCGGGGTAACGGACATGCTCTAGAAGTTCCTTAGACATTTTACTCTTTGGAGTCACTGTATTTGGAAATGCCTTCATCCAAGTCTTCAGAACTGGATCTTTCTCATCCCATTGGTAGAGAACAACTGTGCCATCATAGGCGTCAACCGTAGCCTTTACCGAGTTGCGGATGTAGTTAATATTCCCATTTGTTTGAGCAGTAATTGCGCTGGAATTTGTAGTCAGGGCATCAGCAGTTGCTGAGGTGATTGAAGTTACCCGTGAATATGGATATCCCTTACTTGTTGTGTAACCATCGATAATCCATTGAATCTTTCCATCAACAATCGCTGGATATGGGTCTCCATCTAGGGTTAGCCAAGGTGCAACCTTGGCTACGCGCTCACGTGGAGAACGATTGTATAAAATCTTTGATTCTGAATTTATCAAATTAGAAAGAACAATGCGTTGTTCTTGGTATTGAATCGCAAAGAGCAACTTTTTAAATAAGCCGCCCATTGGCACTCCACCTTCGCCGGTGTAGGTGTAATTCTTCTGACCATTTGCTGATGCATCATCTGGATAGTCAAATTCAACCGGTGTATCAGTCTTAGGTCCGCCGATGATTGAGTAGTTAGGAACATTCTCACCAAAGTAAATACGTGGTTGGAATTTTCCAAGGCCATCTGTCGGTGGTAAATCCCCAACTAAGAAGGTCGGCTTGCCATCGGAGTCAACGCTATTTCCAAATGCTGATATAAATCCAAATCCATGGGTGTAAACCAAGTGGTCGTTGATCCAGTTACGGCTTGGATTTCCTTCAATGTTAAGTTCGCGAACCGCAACAACCACATCGCGTTGCACACCATTTACGGTGTAACGATCAATATCGAGTGAATCTGGGAAGCCGTAGTAAGGCTTAATCTGCTGTAATACACGAAATGTTGCAGATAGAACGTTTGGATCCATCAAGCGAATATTTGCAATCGTCGCAGCATCGTTTGCTAGTTGACCAGAGTTTGTCGCGACGGTAGCTTGATAATCCTTGATATCTACATCAGCAATGCCATATGCCGCGCGCGTAGATTCGATATTTCGCTGAATAAATGGGGCCTCTTTAGAAGATTCAGATGGTTTTACCTGGAATTGCTGAATTGCTCCAGGATAAACGCCTGCAATTAAAACAGATGCACCAACCATTAATATCGAACCGGCAGCTGGCAAGATCAATGACTTACGGACAATATTTGCAAAGAACAGAAGTGAACAGATTACTGCGATCGCAGCCAAGATAGATTTAGCTGGCAAAGTTGCATTTACATCAGTAAATGTAAGACCAGTGATCAGCCTGCCCTCTTTTAGCGCAAGCGCATAACGATCAAACCAATATGCAACAGCCTTCATAAGCACGATCAACCCGAGAAGAATTGATATTTGAACTCGTGCGGCTACTGAGATTCGATCAGAGCGAAGCTGCGGACGGATTCCTCCGTATAGATAATGCACTGCAGCGCTGGCCAGAGTTGCCAAAATTAACGTAGAGATTGCCCAACCGATCAGCGTTTGTAAGAAAGGCAAACGAAAGGCGAAGAATGAGATATCTAAACCAAATTGTGGATCATTAATGCCAAACTCAGTTGAATTTGTAAATTGCAACCATGAACTCCAGAGTTGAACTCCTGATGTACCGCCAAAGTAGAAGAGAACTAGCGCAATGCCGGCAAGAACTAATTTACGAATTGGATCAATCGTCGCGCGATAACGCTCAAGGTTGTCAGCTTCGACCGCCATTGATACATCAAATGGGCGGCGGCGATAAGCCAAATAGACATTTACTGTAATTATTAGCGATGTGACCAAGCCCGCGATTATAAAGAGCGCAATTTTAGTAGTTAGCACTGTTGTCCAAACAACAGTAAATCCGACTGAATTAAACCAGAGCCAATCAACGTAGACACCGCTAAGACCGACAAGCGATCCCGCGATTACTGTCAAGATTATGAAGGTTAGGGCTAGTGGACTTGGTTTTTTCATCATGCTCCTAAGTTAGCGCAACTGCGCGGGGCTGCCGAATTCAGCGCCGTTATAGCCTCTTGTAAGGTGCTAACAGCCGCTACTTTGATATTTGCGGGAATTTTTGCAACGCCAGGTGCCAGATCCTGACAATTACCTGAGGGGACCAGAATCAAAGTGGCACCTGATTTATGCGCAGCCAGAACTTTCTCCGCAACCCCACCTATGCCACCAACATTTCCATCTGCATCAATAGTCCCTGTCGATGCAACGCTACGCCCAGCCAAAATATTCTCAGGGGTGAGCAGTTCTACAATTCCCAGGGCGAAGGCCAGTCCACCGCTAGGTCCCCCGGTCTGGGCGAGAGAGATTGCGATATCGCTCGGCTTAATCTCACCGGAAGTTAAATTCGGGTAACTGGTCTTGAGGTAATTCAGAGCGGCAACCTTGGCGGTTAATTGCGAATCGACCATCTCGGTCTTGGCTATCTCTTTCTCAACCTCAGCACTGACGCCATCTTGATAGAAGAGCGAACGCGGCATAACCGAGAAATCACTTCTCCCCCACGAATAGATTAATTCCGCTCCCGTTACATATGCCTTGGGGCTACTTATTAAAATAGTGAGCAAATATATAGAGCCGTCTGGTTTATAGAATTTCATTAAAGCTGGCGCAGTCTTTGAGGGAGTAATCACCTTATCTAAAACATCTTGGGCGTTACCAGGTTTTATGACAACAAAGGGAAGTGGCGCAAAGAGGGCGAGCCCAAAGAACAAGGTAAGGATTGCAGTGGCTACACGCGGGAGCTGGTTATGGTGCATTGCTCGCTTTAACTTCGCCAGGATTTACATCTTCCTCGTTTGCAATCGTTATCTCTGCATCACGGAAAGAATCTTGGAAGCGCTGAAATTGACCGACTGAGCGCGTAGTTTCGGATTCAAATTTCGATTTAAATTGAGTTACCCATAAAACATAGCCAAGAGCGCCTAAAAGTCCAGCCAATGGGATAACCCACCAGATCAGAGCCATAAATGCATTGGACATGTTAGGTAGCCTATCTCTTGTGGGAAGAAATCTCGCATCAGTGGTGTTTTATAGGTCTAGCGCTTAATTATAATTGCAAGAGAGATTGGGGTAAGGGTATGGCGGGCTTTGGTTTTATCCCTAACGATCCTAACGATCCTAATGACCCTAACGATCCGAATGATGGTCGCCCTGATTTTGAGGCGATGATGCGTCAGATGCAAGAACAGATGAGAGCACAATTTGAACAACTCGGCATTAATCCAGTTGGTTTTGTAAATCCATTCACAACGCTCTTTTCACAGAGTGGAGATTCTGCACCAGGTGGCAAAGGGCAGAGCGGCACAGATGAGGTTCTCTCTATCTCTGCGGCGCGCGATGCCGCCAAGAAATTTGTATCCGCCCAAGGGTTAAAACCAATCGGTGCAAAAGAGTTAGCAGTCGTTGCTAGCGCATTTGAAATTTCTGAGATTTGGTTAGATGAGGCGCTTTCCTTTCCAGCCACAGGTACAGCACCGAATTCGGCGACGCGATTAGATTGGGTCGATCAGACAATATCTGGTTGGCATAAAACGATCGAACCGTTGGCCGCCGGACTCTCTAGCGCTATCTCAAATTTACTTGATCAAGCAATGAACGCACAGGTTGGCGAAAGCCCTGATGGCCATCCACCGATCGAGATGATCACCAAAATGCTCCGCTCATTTATCTCCACCATGATCGCAACCCAGCTCGGCCAATCAATCGGCACATTGGCAACTTCTGTAACCGGCGCTCACGATGTTGGCCTCTCGCTCTTAGACCCAGCCCACCCAGTTGTTATCCCTGAAAACATTGAAAATTGGGCTAACGAATTAGAGATTCCTAAATCTGAGGTCTTTATCTTCCACGCTCTTCGTGAAGGCGCTGTGGCTCGACTCTTTGCAAATAATCCTTGGCTGGTGTCATATATTCAGAGCGCAGTTGTTGAATATGGAAAAGGCATTCATATAGATATAGAAGCGATTCAAAGACAAGCACAGAGTGCCTTTGAAAGTATGCAGGAAAATTTGGGCGAAGATGCAACCGATGGTGATGCGATGAATTTCGCGCTAGATAGCGGAATATTTACACCTGAAGAGTCACCAGCTCAAATGAGCGCACTCGCAAAGCTTGAAACTGTCTTCGCCTTAATTGATGGCTGGACTGATGAAGTAACCGCTCTGGCAGCCGGTGATCGCTTACCTGCAATTGAACAGCTAAGGGAAACGTTACGACGTCGTCGCGCCGCTTCTGCACCTGCACAACAATTATTTTCTTCCATGCTTGGTTTGGAAGTCTCCCCCAAGTTAACTCGTGAAGCGAGCGCATTCTGGAAGAAGATTCGAGAAGTTAGATCTATCGCAGAACGCGATCAGGTCTGGGGTGGGTTATTACCAACGGCTGAGGATTTGCTGAACCCAGAAAAGTTCTTGGCGAGCACTTCTATTCCCGATGATCTCTCGGGTTTGATTTAAATTCCACTTTCGCAAGTTCTAGGTCTTAAAGTTTCAGGTCTTAAAGTTTCAGGTCTTAAAGTTTCAGGTATAGAAAAGCGAAGTCCCCGGCCGCTACTTTGAATTATCTGCCTTCCCCTTGCAGATAGATCAAAGAGTTATCCGAGGACTTCGTAAGCGAAACTTATGACCAAAACTCCTCAGAATCAAATAAATGTAGGTTTGACACACCTGTAATTTGCAATGTAACGAAGATATTTTCCTCCAGATCTCTCAACACGTACTTTAGATATTGTCGAGATAAATCTATTTCGCGATCACAAGGAGTACTTTTAATGGGTGGCTACAGTAGAAGCAGAGGGTGATGATCTAACTCTGCCTGGAATTTCAGAGGGTGAGATCATTGTGATTCGCTCGGCAAGGCGTAAGCGAAATATCTCCGCCTATCGCCAGGGTGGACGAATTATCGTTTCGATCCCGGCGCAGATGAGTAAGGCAGATGAACACGCAATAGTCCCTGAGATGATCGCAAAGATACGGAGCCAAGAATCAGAACGCATCCCCAGCCAAGAAGCGTTGATGGAGCGCACAGCCGAACTACTGGCATCCCTAGCCCCCGAGATAACGGCGCGACCGGCTTCGATCAACTGGCGTCCCATGCGCGAGCGCTGGGGTTCGTGCACCAGCGTTGATCGCACGATTCGGATCTCAGATCGCCTCAAACTCGCTCCCGATTACGCCTTGGATTACGTCCTCTTCCACGAGGCGATCCATTTAAAGCACTTCGATCACGGCCCGGAGTTCACGGAGGTTCTGGCCCGATTTGAGGAGGCAGAACTGGCTAGCGCCTACCTAGATGGCTATGAAGCGGCCGAACGAGCCTTAGCTGAGCCTATTGAGCTAAAAAAACTACGCACAAATAGGGGCTAGATAGGCGAATTTGAGCGTAGTCAAGGGTATCGTCAGGCTTGCACGCGTGGGCGCTCAGAGCCCATTCGGCGATTGGAGGCAATTATGACAGCAGAGACATACAAGGGTGACGCTTACTGCGTTAAGTGCAAAGAGAAGCGTGACTTCGAAGGCACTGTGAAGATCTCAGACTCTGGTCGTCGCATGGCACAGGGCATCTGCCCAGTCTGTGGCACCAAGGTAAATAGAATTCTTGGCAAGGCCCAGTAACTTCACTTATTAACTCTTAAAGGTTAACTCTTAAAGGTTCACCCCGCGCACCTCGCTCGTTGAGGGGCACGGGGTGAATTTATTTTCCTACCTTTAGTCGAAGTTGGCCA
>JAQCAO010000095.1 GCA_027731885.1 Actinomycetota bacterium
GGGTGACCGGGATCGAACCGGCATGGCCAGCTTGGAAGGCTGGGGCTCTACCATTGAGCTACACCCGCGAGTGGAGATAGCCAAGGTTCTGGCTTCGCGATACGGGTAAGAGTACTGCCTCGGTAACCGAGAGTAAAAAATTACTCTAGACTCACGTCTTGCGCCACGGGGCGTAGCGTAGTGGCTAGCGCGCCTGCTTTGGGAGCAGGAGACCGGGAGTTCGAATCTCCCCGCCCCGACCAGAAGTTCAATGAACTGTTTATTGCACTTCAAATAACTTTCTAATCAAGGAGCACTTTGTGAAGAGCACGGTCGAAACACTTTCCCCAACTCGCGTTCGCCTTGATATCGAAGTTCCTTACTCAGATTTAACCGGTTACGTAGCCGATGCATACACAGCTGTCTCAAAGAAGATAAATATTCCGGGTTTTCGTAAAGGCAAAGTTCCAGCTGCAATGATCGATCAGCGCGTTGGTCGCGGCTCAGTTATTGATGAAGCGATCAACAATGCACTACCTGAGTTTTACGCAAAGGCAGCTCGCGAACACTCCGTATTGGTCGTTGGTCGCCCAGAAGTTGATATCAAAGAATATGTCGATAACGAGAAATTGGTATTCGCGGTTGAAGTCGATGTTCGCCCTGAAGTATCGCTGCCAGACTTTTCAAAGATAACTATCGAAGTAGATGATGTTGCCGTCACCGATAAAGATGTTGACGAGCAAGTTGACGAGCTACGCGCTCGCTTCGGAACTTTAAATACAGTTGAGCGCGAAACTAAGGATGGCGACTTCGTAACCGTCGACTTAACCGCAAAGATTGATGGCGCTGAAGTAGACGGTGGCAAGGCAAATGACATTTCCTATGAAGTTGGTTCAAACCGCATGATCGACGGCCTAGATGCTGCGCTTATCGGAATGAAAGCCGGGGATGTGAAGAACTTTGAAACACAGCTCGTTGGCCAAAAGGATAGCGAAAAAGGCGATGTTGAAATCAAGTTAAAGGCTGTGAAAGAGCGCGAACTCCCACCAGTGGATGATGCCTTTGCAAAGTTGGCATCTGAGTTCGACACGATCGCAGAGTTGAAGGCTGATTTCACAGAACGCCTAAAGCGCGTGAAGGCGCTTGAACAAGGCGCACAAGCCCGCGACCTTCTGTTGAAGAAGATGATCGATGATTTAGATATTCCGGTTCCAGATAAGTTGGTTGAAGATGAAGTGCACCAACATCTAGAAGGCGAAGGCCGACTAGAAGATGCCGCACATCGCGCTGAAGTTGATGGCGAAGTTCGTGCATCTATCAAATCTGATTTCCTTCTTGATGCAATCGTTAAAGCTGAAGAAGTGCAAGTAAATGAGATTGAGTTAACTGAATATTTGATTCGCACTTCACAACGTTACGGAATGCCGCCAGAGCAGTTTGCAAAACAACTCCAAGATGCTGGCCAGATTTCTCAGCTAGTTGCAGAGGTATCTCGCACTAAGGCGCTAGCAGGCGTGCTAGGTCGCGTAAATGTTGTTGATAAATCTGGAAATAAGGTTGATCTAGAAGCACTTCGCCCACAGAGTTCACCTGTTTCTGAACCTGCTCAATCTCTTCCAGAGGCATAATTTTTCCAGTAGGTTGATCTTTCCAATCAAGATTTGAGGTTGCAGATGCACCTAGTGATGGTTCGAGCCTTTCTAGTCGCAACTCTCTCGGCCTCTCTTGCTATCAGTGGCGCGCTTGCAGCAAATGGCACAGAAACACCAACGGTTATCGCAGAGCCACAAAAGGCTGCTACATCACTTCTGCCACCGAAGATGGTTAACCCGTTAAAGGCAAAGTCGATCAAAGTGAAGCGAAAGAGCGCTGTTGTATTTACCGTTAAAAATCCAGAGATCTGGATTGGTAAAGTTATAGATCGAAAAATCGCCAAGTTTGTACCCGGAGGGCCTAACTCTTCCTATGAAACTTATCCCTCACTGACCCTGCGAAAAAAAGGAAAGACTTCAATCTCGCTCACGGATGGGAAAAAGACTTACCTGCTCAAATTGACCGTCTCATAATGGCTCGGCTCTGCCCTGAGCGAACAAGGGCAGATTTACACCCCTTTTGATCATATTTGGGAAGCATTTAGTCTCAGGCATTGTTAAGGTCACTACATATAAAGAAGTAATCAATCAGGAGGATCACGTGGATTATCAAGACCCACAGTCGGCCGGGCAGAACGCACGCGTCGCTGCAAATGGCGGGAACTGGCTAGATGACAATGTCTATAACCGTTTATTGCGCGAGCGAATCATTTTTCTTGCTGGCGAATTTCGTGACGAGATGGCAAATGCAATTTGTGCACAGATGCTCCTTCTCGCAGCTGAAGATCCTGAGAAAGATATTTATCTTTACATCAACTCACCTGGTGGATCAGTAACCGCCGGTATGGCGATTTATGACACGATGCATTACATCAAGAACGATGTTGCAACAGTTGCAATGGGAATGGCTGCATCAATGGGCCAATTTATTCTCACCGCCGGTGCACCTGGAAAACGTTACGCAACGCCAAATGCAAGAATTTTGATGCACCAACCACTTGGCGGAATCGGTGGAACCGCAACTGATATCCGCATTCAGGCAGAACAAATGGCGATCACAAAGCAGACAATGTCTGAGTTAAATGCCAAGCACACAGGTCAGCCACTTGAGAAAATTATCGCTGATTCAGATCGCGACAATTGGTTTAATGCAAAAGATGCCCTGGCATACGGATTTATCGATCACATCGCAACAAACGATGGACAAATCGCGGGAGGTAAGAAGTAATGAAACATATCCAAGAGATCACCAACCGCTACGTTCTTCCAACTATTGAAGAAAAGACCGCCTACGGTTACAAGCGCTTAGATCCATATACAAAGTTATTTGAAGAGCGCATTATCTTTTTGGGCCAACCAATTGATGACACAGTTGCCAACGATGTAATGGCACAGCTGCTCACCCTTGAATCAATGGACCCAGATCGCGATATTTCGATCTACATCAACTCACCTGGTGGTTCATTTACAGCGCTCACTGCAATTTATGACACGATGCAATTTGTTCGCCCAGATATCACAACCATTTGCCTCGGCCAAGCAGCATCTGCCGCAGCGATCATCTTGGCTGGCGGTACAAAAGGTAAGCGCTATGGCCTTGAGCATTCACGAATTCTGATCCACCAACCCTCATCTGAAGGCGGGGGACAGGCATCTGATATCGAAATTCAAGCCCGCGAAATCATGCGTATGCGTGGATTACTCGAGACGATGCTGGCTAAGCACTCGAATAAAACTGTCGAAGAGATTGAGAAAGATATCGAGCGCGACAAGATTCTTACCGCTGCCGAAGCAGTTGAGTACGGAATTATAGATAGGGTTATGTCTTCTCGTAAGGCGAAGCCTTCCGCATAATTTAGTTAAAGGGGCGTCGGTTTAGAAATGCTGCAAAGACATTTCGAACCCGGCGCTCTTTTTTCTTATAAGGATTACCGTAACTTTTTCATTTCAGGGCTAATTTTCGTAGTCGGTTCATCCGCTTTTCCTATCGCTTTAGCAATTAGCGTTCTAGATAATGGCGGCACTACAACAGACCTTGGTCTGATCCTGGCATCTCGTGTCTTCGCAGGAACCATCTTTACTCTCGCCGGTGGCGTTTGGTCAGATCGACTTCCGCGCAAATGGGTAATGATTAGCGCTGATGCATTCCGCGGTTTGATCGCTTTAATTTTGGTAATAATCTCAGCAGCAGATATGCCACTTTGGGCGATTGGATTATTAGTTTTTCTTATGGGTCTGGGCGATGCATTCGGTGCACCTGCCGGAACCGCAATCGTTCCGAGTT
>JAQCAO010000096.1 GCA_027731885.1 Actinomycetota bacterium
GCTAAGAGTCTTCCTTACAAAGATGGCTTTGGCCCATTTGCTTCCGAGATTTATCGTATGCCGATGCCTTACTCGTATCATTACGAAGGCAACTTAGCGACTATGGCCGAAGATTATTTGGCGCAAGTCACCTCAAAAATTGAGAAAGAAGTTGGCGCTCATAATGTGGCGGCAATACTGATTGAACCTATTCAAGGCGAGGGTGGATTTATAGTTCCACCAAAAGGTTTTCTACCTGGGCTATCAAAGTTTGCTACTAAGAATGGCATAGTCTTTATCGCCGATGAAGTTCAAACTGGCTTTGCCCGCACAGGCCAAATGTTTGCTTGTGAAGATGAAGGCGTTGAACCTGACATGATTATTACTGCAAAGGGAATTGCCGGTGGCCTGCCACTTGCCGCAGTCACCGCACGTGCAGAGATCATGGATTCATCACACGTTGGCGGACTCGGTGGAACATATGGCGGAAACCCAATCGCCTGTGCCGCAGCACTTGGTGCGATCGCAACCATTGAAGAAGATAAATTGGTAGAACGGGCTGTACATATTGGCAAAGCTCTCAGCACATCGCTAAATGCACTTGCTGCTAAATATCCGATCATTGGTGAAGTTCGAGGTCGCGGTGCAATGCAGGCGATTGAACTTGTTGAAGCAGGTACAAAAACTCCTAACCCAACTGCAATGGCGGGCATCATTAAGTACTGCCAGAGCAAGGGCGTGCTCATGCTCACCGCAGGTAATTATGGAAATGTAATTCGCTTCTTGCCACCGATCGTTATCAGCGATGAACTGCTTAAGGATGCGCTCGGCGTATTGGAAGAGGCTTTCGCCAGCCTTTAATTTCACCTATCCCTATAACCCCTATAGGGTGATTTTAGGCAGCGGTAAATGGCCGCAATCTCTAGTAATTTTCACGGGCTTATACTCAAGCCATGGATTTAGAGCTCTTGGTAATCCTGCTCGACCTAGCAGGCACCTTCGCCTTTGCATTGGTGGGTGCAAGGGTTGCTGCTAATAAAGGTTTAGATTACGGCGGAATTGCATTTGTTGCCGCTATCGCATCGCTTGCTGGCGGAACGCTCCGCAATCTCTTATTAGGCGAACGTCCACCTTGGGTATTACACGGATGGCTATTTCTCGGAGTTTTACTTGCAGTTACCATCACTTTGAGCATGCGGAGAACCACAGCAGTTGGTCGTTTTGTCCTTACTCTCGACACAATTGGTTTAGCAGTTTCTTCAGTTTCTGGCGCTCAATTTGCACTCACCCAAGGCGCTCCATTTGCCTCGGCTGTAATTCTTGGGCTAATAGGAGCGGTAACGGGGGGCTTATTGCGAGATGTGCTCTGCCAAGTTGAGCCGGTCTTGCTCCATCGCGAAACGATCGGCACTTCTTGCTTGGCGGGATCTCTGGTTTATGTCAGCTGCGATTATTTTGGAGTAAATCAGATCTTCTCTGTAGTTCTGGCCAGTGGGGTTGTTATTTTGGTCAGAGAGTTATCTATTAAATTTGATTGGCACTTACCAAAAGTGGGCGGCAGAGGGTAAGGATTAATCTCGAGATTGCCCCGAGCGATGTGTGTATCGCCCTAAGAATTCTTCCTTCATCTCCTTAAAATTTCCATCCAGCAACGCTTGGCGCATTTGATCGACTAAGCGCACGATATATCTCTCATTGTGAATTGTTGCCAGAGTAGCCGCAAGCATCTCTTTCCCGCGGAATAAGTGGCAAAGGTAGGCCCGTGTGAAGTTCTGGCAGGTGTAGCAATCGCAATTTTCATCAATCGGGTTAAAGTCGCGAATATATGGAGCGTTGGCGATATTCATTCGCCCGGTGGATGTGTAGACCGCACCGCTGCGGGCAATACGTGATGCCAGTACGCAATCAAAGGTATCGACGCCATTTTCAACGCCAACGAATAAATCTTCAGGGGCGCCGATACCGAGCAGATGCTTCGGTTTATTCTGAGGCAAAGTGCTATTAACCCAGCCCACAATCGTGCCAAGCGAATCTTTATCTAACGCGCCACCGATACCAAAGCCGTCAAATTCGATTCCCGAAGATGACATTGCACCCAAATCTGTGGCTGCTTTCTTACGTAGATCTTCATATTGCGCCCCTTGTATAACGCCAAATAGCGCTTGATATGGCTTATCGCTGCGTTGTTCGGTTAGACGCTTATGTTCATCTAAACAACGAATCGCCCAGTCGTAGGTGCGCTCCATCGCCAGTTCTTGATACGGGCGAGTGTTGTGCAAGGTAGTACATTCGTCGAAAGCAAAAATAATATCGGCACCGATTTTATGCTGGATCTGCATAGAAATTTCTGCAGTGAAGCGGTGCATCGAGCCATCAAGATGAGATTTAAAAGTGACGCCATCATCATCAACATGTGCCAAACGTTCTTTATTGCCGGCGATGACTTGATCAGAACGAAATGTTTTGGCATCCATCGCCAAGACTTTCTTAAAGCCGACTCCGAGTGAAAGAACTTGGAATCCACCGCTATCTGTAAAGGTTGGCCCCTTCCAATTCATAAACTTGGCAAGGCCGCCTGCTTCATCTAAAAGATCGGGACCTGGTTGCAGGTACAGGTGGTAGGCATTAGCCAATAGCGCTTGCGAGCCCAGATCCTTCATCGCCTCTGGAAGCACTGATTTAACTGTTGCCTTGGTGCCCACCGGAATAAATGCCGGGGTTTGAATATCGCCATGCGGGGTTGAGATTGTGCCAACGCGCGCCAGCCCGCGGTCAGCGCTCTGCTTTATCTCGAAGGCGAATTTGCTAGACACGTGGGTATTGTCGCAGATCGTGATTGTCGTACTGCGTGGTCGGTTTAACGATCGTTACCAGATCTCGATACGCTCGCTCTCGGCCAGCCACAACTTATCGCCCTCGGTTAGGTCAAAGGCTTTGTAGAAGTCGGTGATATTGCGAACGATCGCGTTGCAACGGAATTCATATGGTGAATGTGGATCGGTTGCGATGCGGCGACGCAGTTCTTCGGCGCGCACCTTGCCGCGCCAAACTTGCGCCCAAGAGAGGAAGAAACGTTGTTCACCAGTTAATCCATCAATAACAGGGGCCTGTGCGCCCTTTAAAGCCAATTTATAGGCTTTAAATCCGATTGCTAAGCCACCTAGATCTCCGATGTTCTCACCAACTGTGAGAGCCCCGTTTACGTGGATATCAGGGGTCTCTTCGGGAGATAAGAGATCAAATTGAGCAATAAGTGCGTTAGCGCGCTTTTCAAATTCGATGCGATCGGCTTGCGTCCACCAATCGATCATATTTCCATCGCCATCAAACTTTGAACCTTGGTCATCAAAGCCGTGGCCGATCTCGTGGCCAATGACTGCCCCAATGCCGCCGTAATTAGCTGCGATATCGGCGGAAAGATCAAAGAATGGCGGCTGCAATATCGCCGCAGGAAAGACGATCTCGTTCTGGATCGGATGGTAATAAGCGTTAACGGTCTGTGGCGTCATCAACCATTCGGTCTTATCAACTGGCTTACCAATTTTTGCCAGTTCAATATCGCGAGCGAACTTGGTGATCCGACCAATATTGCCAAAGAGGCCATCACGTCTAATTTCCAGAGCTGAATAATCGCGCCACTTATCTGGGTACCCGATCTTCGGGGTGAATTTAGCTAACTTATCCAGGGCTTTTGCTTTGGTTTCTGGGCTCATCCAAGTTAACTCATTGATACTGATGCGATAGGCCTCAATTAAATTATCAACTAGTTCAAGCATGGCAACTTTCGCCGCTTCCGGAAAGTGGCGCTGTACATAGATCTGACCGAT